>CAZTDA010000211.1:0-4640 GCA_964612155.1 uncultured Eubacteriales bacterium
GTCGAGGATGTTATGCGCGAAGTCTTGCAGGATATTGACTACTATCGGAATTCAGGGGGCGGCATTACAATCAGCGGCGGGGAGGTTGCATGCCAGCCGGAGTTTGTCGCGGAATTACTTGCAGCGGCCAAAGAGGCTGGCATTGCGACCGCGATTGAGACGAATATGCTGGCCGACTGGCCTGTGTATGAGAAACTGATTCCGCTTTTGGATCTCGTCATGCTCGACATCAAGCATGCGGACAGCGCGGCGCACGAGAAATGGACCGGCACCGGCAACGACGTGATTATCGAAAACGCTGGCAAGATTGCCGCGCTCTTGCCGGTCATTGTCCGGACGCCCATCATTCCGGGTGTCAACGACACGCCGGAGGCGATTGGCAAGATTGCGGAGATTGTAAAGTCATTGGATCATGTGCAGTATTATGAGCTGCTTTTGTACAATCCTTTGGGCGAAAGCAAGTACAAAGCCCTCGGGATGGAAAATATGTTTGAAGGGGAAAAACCAGCCAGCGAAGAACTGCAGAAAGAACTTAAAGCCGCAGCAAGCCGCGCCGGCGTTTCTGTCCGGGTCGGGTAAAACCACAGGCGGATAGGGGGGAGCAAGGAAGGAGATGCCAAATAATGGTCAACAGGATTAACACACAACCAAAAGACAAGCAATTTACATATGATGAACGTATCGCCCTGCTTCGTGAACGCAAAATTGAGGAAACAAAGTCCAAGTCCGACGTAGTCCAATATCAGGACAGCGATGACTACGGCAGTATCATGGCTCCGGAGAATTACCAATTTCATTGCATCCCGAACCACAAAAACGGTTCTTGGTATGGGTATGAGGGATGGAGCAAGAACTTTTACAAACTGATGAGTGAGCATCCCGTTTACATTGATCCGATTGATGCGTTTACATGCAGATGGATGTTCTCGATGATCTGGTTTCCCGAAAAAAAGGTCGCGAAGCCTTATAAACCATGGAATCCGGATTATCCATACAATCATCTGAAAGAATGGCATCAATTGTACGGCATCACGCCGGGTATTGGTGCGGACGCTCACTTCGGTGGGGATTATGAGATTGGTTTGACCCTCGGGTGGGGCGGACTGTTAAAAAAGCTTGAGGAATTCCGGGCAAAAAACCCCGGCAAGGACGAATTTTATGATGCGGAAGAGATGACCGTCCGCGGGGTTCAACAATGGATTCAACACACGATTGACGAAGGGGAGCGGCTTGCGGCAATCGAATGCAACGAGGGCTTAAAAAAGAACCTGCTCGATATGGCCGAAGTCAACCGGAACATCCTGTTTGATCCGCCAAAGACATTGCGTGAAGCCTGCCAGTGGGTATGCTGGTTCAACATGGCCAGCCGCACATACAACCGCGATGGCGCGGGTTTCCAATTGGATACTGTGCTTAGGGGTTACTATGAGGCGGATTTGGCCGCAGGACGAGTCACGCGTGACGAGGCGATTTTCTATCTGGCCTGCCTGTTGCTGAATGACCCTCATTATTACCAAATTGGCGGTATTGATGAACACGGGAACGACATGCTGAGCGATTTCAGCTACATGGCGCTCGAAGCCGCCGACAAGCTGAATTCATCCTGCAACATCACAGTACGTGTCCACAAGAATATCGACCGCTCGTTCATGTGCAAAGCCGTAGACTACCTGTTCAAAAACAAAAACGGCTGGCCGCGCTTCTCCGGGGATGAGGCACTAAACAAAGGTTTCATCAGCATGGGCTATACTCCCGAACTTGCCAGCAAGAG
This sequence comes from uncultured Eubacteriales bacterium, assembly GCA_964612155.1. GTDB lineage: Bacteria > Bacillota > Clostridia > Oscillospirales > JAKOTC01 > DAOPZJ01. Next base: position 1,772 of record CAZTDA010000211.1, read on the forward strand.
GATTGCCGTCGGATGCCATTGGATGAGCCTACCCGGCATGGAATATACGATGAACGACACCGTAAAAATCAATGCCGCTAAAGTCTTTGAAGTAGCATGGGACGAGATGATGGCGGGCGAAGGGCCATATTCCCTCAGCATATTGTGGGAAATTTATGAAAAGCACATGGAAAAGGCCGTTGAAAAGACCGCTGAAGGAATCCTATTCCACCTCAAGTATATGCAGTTCAGCGAGCCCGAGCTTATGCTGAACCTGATTAGCCACGGCCCGGTCGAAAAAGGCCTTGATATGACCGCAGGCGGCGCGATGTATTATAATATATGCATGGACGGCACATCCATCGCAACGGTCGCCGACTCATTCGGCGCGTTGGAGCAGCGCGTCGTGAACGAGAAGCGGATTGACTGGAAGACCCTTGACCACCACCTCAAAACTGATTTCCACGAAGCTGGCGGCGAGGTCACGCGGCGCATGATGTCCTCTGCGAACCGGTACGGTGGTGGCGATACACTAAGCGACAAGTGGGGCGTCCGCATTTCAAAGTCCTATACAAAGCTGGTGCGCGCTGCAGAGCAGAACGGCGTCAAATTTATTCCGGGATGGTTCAGCTGGTCAAGCACAATCGCGTTGGGAAAGCAGGTCGGCGCGACGCCAAATGGCCGCCACGCCCAAGAGCCAATCAACCACGGCGCAAATCCCCATCCGGGATTCCGTAAAGATGGTGCCCTTACGGCGATGAGCAATACGATATGCGAAATTCAGCCCGGGTGCGGCAACACCGCCCCACTCCAGTTGGAATTGGATCCCGGCATGGGCCGGGGCGAAGAGGCCGTGGACAAGATCGTCGATTATATCCTGACGCTGTTCGAGAAAGGCGCAACACTCCTGAACATCAACATCATTAATGCCAGCCAGATACTTGAGGCCAATGACGACCCAATGAAGTATCCGGATCTTGTGGTACGCGTTACCGGCTTCACGGCGTATTTTTGCGCTTTGACACCCGAATTCCGAAAGCTCGTTGTCGATCGCATTATTGGCCCAGGCGTAAACACGCAAAATAGCAGCCAAGTATGAGGAGTCGGGATTATTGGAAATGTCTGCGGAAGTAACGCAAATTGGAGAAGAACTGGGTTGTATTGGATAAAAAAAGTATGTTTTGTCAGTGATTTATTGTTTTGCCAATACGAATTTTGTGTAATTTTACCATAATTATTAAGCAGGTAAAATTACTTAGGAGCTGTCTATGAATAGTGCAAAGATTAGAAGACTTGGAAAACAGATAGCCACGCATTATCAGTTATATATTCTGCTGCTTTTACCTTTGGCTTATTTGGTTGTATTCTGCTATGTGCCGATGGCCGGGGTCCAGTTGGCGTTTCGGAGATTCGTGATAAGGCTTGGTGTCTGGGACAGCCCATGGATTGGCTGGGACAATTTTACAAAGTTTTTTTCATCTTATATGTTTCCGCGCATCATGAAGAACACGCTTTTATTGTCATTTTACGGACTACTCGCGGGATTTCCTTTACCGGTTATTTTTGCACTGGCGCTTAACGTCATGCGCGGCCAGCGCTATAAGAAAGTTGTTCAGTTGGTGACTTACGCACCGCATTTTATCTCAACTACGGTAATGGTAGGTATGCTGATGGCGCTTCTCAATACGAGAAATGGCATATATGGTTCATTTTCTCAGCTTCTGTTCCATCAGTATCCTCCTGATCTGTTCGGATCGGTGAGCACTTTTCCGCATCTATATGTGTGGTCCGGCGTTTGGCAGTCGCTTGGCTGGAACGCGATTATCTACATTGCCGCGCTTTCCAGCGTGGATATGGAACTGCACGAGGCGGCAGAAATTGACGGCGCAAGCCGGTTTCAGCGATTATACCATATTGACTTTATGAGCATCTTGCCAACAGCCTCAATCATGTTGATTCTGAGCGCGGGCCATGTGTTGAGCGTCGGTTTTGAAAAGGTCTACCTGATGCAGAATACGATCAACTTATCCGCCAGTGAAGTTATTTCAACGTATATTTATAAGATTGGTCTTACCGGCAATACGGATTTTTCGTACTCAACTGCAATCGGCTTTTTTAATTCTGTTGTCAATATGGTTATGCTTCTTGTTGTCAATTTTATTACCGGCCGGATTAGTAAAACATCATTATTCTAAATTTAACGGAGATTAAAAATGATGGTAAAACGTAGATTTCGTGGTTCAAAAGAGGATCGAATACTATATGCGCTTGTTAATTTATTTATTACCCTGTTTTTTTTGGCTGTGCTTTATCCGCTGATATATGTTGTGGCATCAGCATTCTCTGCACCAAAAGCTGTTTTGACCGGGAAAGTATTTTTGTGGCCTGTGGAATTTAGCGTGGAAGGGTTTAAAATTGTATTCCAATATAAAGCAGTCTTTACAAGTTTTTTGAATTCTGTTTTTTATTCCATATTGGGAACGTCCATCAACCTGTTTATGACAATGATCGCCGCCTATGCGCTGTCACGCAGGACTTTGCCCTTTCGCAATACGCTGATGATGCTGTTTACATTTACAATGTTTTTTAATGGCGGGATGATTCCCAATTATATGCTGATGCGCAATCTGCAGCTAATCGATACAGTCGGGGCGCTTGTCTTACCCGGTGCGATTTCTGTTTACAATTTGATTATCGCGCGTACCTTTATTCAGTCAAGTATCCCGAATGAACTGTTGGAAGCGGCGCAAATTGATGGTTGCAATGATTTCCGTTATTTTTTCCAAATGGTTATTCCGCTCTCAAAGACAATAATCGCCGTGTTGGCGGTATATTATGTCGTAGGGCACTGGAATTCATGGTTCAATGCTTTCCTTTACATAAATACGAG
>CAZTDA010000212.1:0-4620 GCA_964612155.1 uncultured Eubacteriales bacterium
GGCACTGTAATATATTATGGCGGCACATATGGAAAAGTATGTATCTGTTTGAGTAACAATGATACTATTACTTTTATGCATATGACAAATATACCCTCATTGGGACCGACAATATCAGCAGAAACAGTTATTGGGTATCAGGGGAATGTCGGACTTTCAAGCGGAGCGGGTGAGCATGTTCATGTCCAGCTTGAGGATGGCTCAACATCAAGTTGTAGTACGGGTAAAAACGATCAAGTTACATCGTTACGCCCATATGATACATGGAGAACATATTTGACCCATACATACGGTACATGGGGATATTATGATGCCACTCGGCACTCGCGCTCTTGTACATTATGTGGTTCAACACAATATGGTACTCATTATAAGACTGGTGCAGCAGGATGGGGATATTGCGCGGTTTGCGGTGCATATGGCAATTGGCCTGGATCTTATAAATAGTAAAAAGAGAATCGTTAGATTAATTAAAGGAAATAGCATTAAAAACGCCGCCCACGAGGGCGGCGTTTGTTTTTGTATTTATCCTACGCGATGTTGTTCTCCTCGGGCTTGCCGAGGAACTGGCTTTTGTAGAGGTCGGCGTAGAACCCATTCTGCTTCATCAACTCTTCGTGCGAGCCGGTCTCAATGATGTCGCCGTGGTTCATCACCAGAATGCTGTCAGCGTTGCGAATGGTCGAGAGCCGGTGTGCGATCACGAAGCTGGTTCTGCCCTGCATCAAGCGGTGCATGGCCTCTTGAATCAACACTTCGGTACGGGTGTCGACCGACGAGGTCGCCTCGTCCAGAATCAGAATCGCCGGGTCTTTTAACACCGCGCGCGCAATCGTCAATAACTGCCGCTGACCCTGCGAGATATTGCCTGCATCCTCGCGGATGACTGTGTTGTAGCCGTCGGGCAGCGTGCGGATAAAGTGGTCGGCGTGTGCCGCCTTGGCAGCCGCCACAATTTCCTGATGGTCGGGCTTGTCGGCGCCGTAGGCGATGTTTTCTTCAATCGTGCCGTTGAACAACCAAGTGTCCTGCAACACCATGCCGAACAGGTCTCGCAAGTCCTCACGGTTCATATCGGCAATGTTCACGCCGTCAATGGTGATCTTGCCGCCGTTTAATTCATAAAACCGCATCAGCAGATTCACCAGCGTGGTTTTGCCCGCGCCGGTCGGTCCGACAATCGCAATGGTCTGACCGGGCTTGACCTCAAGCGAAATACCGTGAATCAACGTCTTGTCGGGGTCATAACCGAATTGGATCGAATCGAACTTGACCGCGCCTTTGGGTTGTTCGAGTTTCGGCGCATCCGCTGCATCCGGGCTCTGCTCGGGCTGTTCAAGCACCTCAAATACCCGTTCGGCAGCCGCTATGGTCGACTGCATGATGTTCACGATCTGCGCGACCTGCGAAATCGGCTGGTTGAACTGGCGCGAATATTGGATAAACGCCTGAATGCTGCCGATCATGATCGTGCCGTTCGAAGCGATGATGCCGCCCGCAACACTGACCCCGACATAGCAGAGGTTGCCGATAAACCCGACCATCGGCATCATGCTGCCTGAGACAAACTGCGCTTTCCAGTTGTTTTGATACAGTTCGTTGTTGCTGTGTTCGAATTCCTCGATGGAGGTTTTTTCGTAGTTGTAGGCCTTGACCACATTGTGGCAGCTGTACATCTCTTCAACATGGCCGTTGATCTGTCCGAGCGCCTTTTGCTGACCGCGGAAATACTTCTGCGAGCGCTTGGTGATAAAGATGGTGATGCCGAGTGAAATCGGCAGCGATGCCAGCGTAATCAAAGTCATGGTGCCGCTGATGGTCAGCATCATATACAATATACCGACAATCATCACGACAGATGAGATAATCTGGGTCAGCGACTGCTGCAGCGATTGGCTGACCGTGTCCACATCGTTGGTCACGCGCGATAAAATATCGCCGTGGGACTGCGAGTCAAAATATTTGAGCGGCACCTTGGTCAGTTTGGCGTTGACGTCACTGCGCATCTTAAAGACGATTTTTTGAGTCACACCGACCATCACAAACACTTGTACAAAGCCGCAGACAGCCGCCGCAAGATACAGTGCAATCAAAGTCAGCGCAATATTGCCGAGTTCGGAAAAATCCACCGCGCCGCCGGTCTCGGAGATGTTTTCAATGATCTTGTCGTAATACTCCGCCGCAAGCGCCATATTCCCCATTTCGGAATCCTCGCTCTGGGGCATCTGTTTCAGCAGCTCGACGATCTTTTCAAAAGACGCGGCTTTTTGAACGTTGTCGGTACACTCCGAAAGCGGTGTGATGCCCGAAGCCGCCATTGCTGCGGCAAACTGGGGTGTGCCTTCGGCCTCGGTCATGGACTCAACCGCTTTTTTTGACATATAGCCGACCATCAAAGTGTTCGTGGCATCCCCCAAAATTTTCGGGGTGTTCAATGTAAAAATCGTTGAGGCGATGGTCAATATCAATACGACGATCAATGCGAATCCGTGTGGTTTCAAGTACTTTGCCAGCTTTTTCGTCGTGCCTTTAAAATCCTTTGGCTTACCGCCGCCCATCATACCCGGAGGTCCCATCATCGGTCCGCGCATGCCCTGCTTTTGTTTAAACTCGTTGCCGTAGTTCTTTTCACGCGACGCCATATTAACCAACCTCCTTTTCCAACTGCGAAGAAGCGATTTCGCGGTAGATATCGCAGTTGTCTATCAGCTCTTCATGGGTGCCGATACCGGCAATTTTCCCCTCGTTCAGCACAAGGATTCGGTCGGCGTTTCGAATTGTATTAATGCGCTGGGCGATCACGATAATCGTCGCGCCGTTTGTGTCTTTTTTCAGCGCCTCGCGCAGCATCGCGTCTGTTTTAAAGTCAAGCGCCGAAAAGCTGTCGTCGAAGATGAATATCTCGGGCTTTTTGGCAATTGCCCGGGCAATGGAAATGCGTTGCTTTTGACCGCCGGAAAGATTTGTCCCGCTCTGGGTGATCTCGGCATTCATGCCGTCCTCACGGCCTGTAATAAATTCCTCTGCCTGCGCAGTCTTGGCAGCCGCAGCAGCTTGTTCGTCGGTCACGTCGGGGTTTCCGCATTTGATGTTGTCGATAATCGTGCCCGTGACCAGTTTTGCAGTCTGCGGCACAAACCCGATGCGGCTGTGCAGATCGGATTGAGTCATTTCACGAACATCTACACCGTCCACCAAGACATGGCCGTCGCTCACATCAAAGAAACGCATTAAAAGCCCGCCGACGGTGGATTTACCCGAACCGGTGCCGCCGATGATCGCCACGGTCTCGCCGCGGTTTGCGGTAAAACTGATGTTTTCAAGCGTGGGCTGTTCCGCGCCGGGATAGGCAAACGACACGTTGTCAAATACAACCGTACCTGATTTTTCGGGGCTGACCGGTTTTTCCGGGTCTTTGAGTTTGCTCTCATTCGAAAGCACCTCCCAGATACGAGTACCCGAAGCGGAAGCTCTGGGGAGCATTATAAAAATGAAGCTGAACATCAGGAACGAGAACAAAATTTGAATCGCGTATTGGATAAACGCCATTAAACCGCCCAAGTCCATCTCGCCGCTGTTAATCAGCGGGCCCGCGAACCATACGATTCCCAACTGCGTCAAGTTCATAACCAACATCATCGTGGGCATCAAAATGCCCATTATCCGCTGCGCTTTCAACGATACATCGGTCAATTCGCGGTTGGATGTTTGGAACCGTTCCGCCTGCCGGTCGTCACGTCCGAACGCTCTGATTACCCGAACACCTGTCAGACCCTCGCGCAGCACCAGATTCATCCGATCCAAACGCTCCTGCATCTGTTTGAAAAATTTCGTCGTCAGCTTGATCACAACGCCGACGATAAGTATAATCACCGGGATCGAAACCGCTAAAATCCAGGTCAGCTGACTGCTCTTTGCCGAGCCCTTGATAATACCGCCGATCATTGTGATCGGAGCCGACACCATAATGCGCAGCATCATGACCACGAACATACCCATCTGTTGAATATCGTTGGTCGAGCGGGTGATCAGCGAAGCGGTCGAAAAACTGTCAAACTGAGCAATCGAAAAGCCCTCGACCTTGTTAAAAACCTTACTGCGCAGATCTCTGGCAAAACCCGTGCCGATGCGTGCAGCCAAAAATCCCGCCGTGACTGCCGCAGCCATGCTTCCCAGCGCCACCAGCAGCATCTGCCAGCCGATCTGCCAGATATACGGCACATCCTTTTTCAAAACGCCGTTGTTGATGATGTCGCTCATCAAATCGGGCAGCGTCAGATCCGCCATGCACTGCCCAAAAATCAGCACAATCGTCACCACGATCATCCAAGCGTATTTCTTTAAATATCGAAACAGCTTAATCATTCATTCATTCGTTCCTTTCTGTGTTTCGGGGTAAAATCTTTGCAAACCCAAGTGAGATTATATACTCTTGTGTCCGGTTATGCAATCAACTAAACTGCATGTTTATATAACGTTACGTCAGTTCTTTTAATTGCACTTTTGTATGTCTGTTTTTCTTATTTTAACACCGAATTGATCACACTTTCGGTAAAACAAAGATTCAACTCTGTCTTGTTCATATTATATATCATGTAAATATGTTTTTTCTGTGAGGAT
>CAZTDA010000213.1:0-4604 GCA_964612155.1 uncultured Eubacteriales bacterium
CGATGGAAGCGCCTCCGTAGATCATTGTCAAAAAGCCCGCCGTACACTCATAGGTGTGGTGCAGCGGCAGCACCGAGAGGGATCTGTCCTCCGGTGAAAGCGAAATCACCTTCCGCACGCTGATAATGTCAGAGACGATGTTATTTTGCGACAGCATTACACCTTTTGCCACGCCCGTTGTACCCGAGGTAAACAGCAAAATGCCCAGCGCATACGGGTCGATCACATGATTTTTATAAGACCTGTCACCGGCATCGAGCAGGGTTTGCCCAACTCGTTTGAACTCCGGAAAATCGGCGGTGGAAAGACGCTTAAAATCGCCCGTGCACTCGTCGAGTGTCTTTTTGACCTCAGGCGCATAAATCACTGCGGCGGTTTTGGAGATATCGAGGATATTTTGAACTTCATGGCTCTTGAGTTCCTTGTCGATCGGAACGATTACACCCACGCCGCAGCAGACAGCCAGATAAGTCAGCGACCACTCGTAGCTGTTTTTGCCGATGACGGCCACTTTTTTCCCCTCAAGACCTAGCGAGTTCAGATAGGTCGCAAGGCAGATGATCTCACGCAGCGCGCGGTCATAAGAGACCTCGATCACCCGCTCTCCCCGTTTAAACAGGAAAGCGACGTTATCAGCATATTCTCTTGCGCTCCGGGTCATCATTTCACGCAGATCGCGAACGACCGGTACGTTGTAAACAAGCTCATTCATCCGGTAAATCCCCTTCCGTAATTTCGTTATAACTTTCTCGCACAAAGCAAATCATACGAGCGGCTAAGCGAGTAAAGATGCAGTTGTCCTTGACCTCAAAATACACCTCTGTTATAATATAGAATAAATGAATTTCTTTGTCAAGAAAGGAAAACTTTCCATGAACTGCAATGAGATCTCCACCATTTATGCCGCCGTCGGCGGCAGCGGAAACGGACTTCGTTCCGACCGTCCGATCGGCGATTTAAAAAAGGCGCTCTTGATTGTCGAGGAACTGCGCGGCGCGGGTCAGCTTCAACCGATCACCCTCAAACTTTTCGGCGGCGAATACTTTTTGACCGAGCCGCTTTTAATTAAAAACCCGGTCGGCAATTTGGTGATTGAGCCCTATGACGACAAATCGGTTGTGCTCAGCGGCGCAAGGCGCATCACGGGCTTTCAAAAAGCAACGTTCAACGGCACGGACTGCTTTGCGGTCTGTATCGACGATATCAAAACCGGCAAATGGGATTTCACCGACCTCTGGGTTGACGGCAAACGCGCCGAACTGACCCGCTATCCCGAAACCGGTTATCTGCACAAGCTCTCCGTCGAAGTGGAAACCGACGGCCTTATGGACAGTTCCAAATGGATGGTCACTAAAAAAGAGGATATCAAGGATTTTAAAAACCTCACCGACTGCATCGTCTCTTTCTGCCACTATTGGATTGACGAGCATACCCCCATCGAGTCCTACGATAAAGAGACGGGAAAGCTCACATTCAAATATCCCAGCCGTTTCGAGATTCATAAAGACATCGAATATTACCTTGAAAATGTCGCCGAGATGTTTAAAAAGCCGAACCAATGGTATCTCGACCGGCCGTCCGGCATGTTGTATTATGTCCCGAGCGACAAAAATCAAACCCCCGAAACCCTTGTCGCCTATGCACCTGAGGCAGCGGCGCTGTTTGAGCTGCACGGCATTGAAAAAGATAACCGCACCGCAAAGGGCTTTTCTCCGGTCACGGACATTTCGCTGCGCGGCCTGACGTTTTCCCACACCCGCGGCGACTATGTCGGCTCGACCAAAATTCATGATGGGCAACCCGCAAAACTAACGGCTTCCGACGGACAGGCGGTCGCAGGTGCAAAAGGCGTGATCAATCTCACTTATGCCGAAAACATCACCATCGAAAACTGCCGTTTTGTCAATTACGGACTTTACGGCATCTGTGCGGAGGACGGCTGCAGCCATCTTCGGATTTTAAATAACGAATTTATCGACGGCGGCGCGGGCGGCATCAAGTTAAACGGCGGAACCGCCTATGCCGATCCCGCACGCATCAACCACAGCAATCTCATCTCCGATAACCGAATTCTGCACTGCGGACGCCGTCATATGGCGGCCTGCGGGGTGCTGTTTATGAACAGTTACGGCAACACGATTGTCCACAACGAGATCGGCGATCTTTATTACAGCGGTATTTCGGGCGGATGGGTTTGGGGTTACACCCCGAGCGTCACTCGCGCCAACCTGATCGCCTATAACCACATCCACGACCTCGGTCATGGCATCCTTTCCGACATGGGCGGCGTTTACTTGCTCGGCGCGCAGCCCGGTACGGTCGTACGCAATAACCTGATCCACGACGTCAAAGACCGTGAATACGGCGGCTGGGGACTTTATACCGATGAGGGCAGCGCAGGCGTTTTGATGGAAAACAACATCTGTTATAACTTCTCCCACAACTGCTGCCATCAGCATTACGGCGCGGGTAATACCGTGCGCAACAACATCTTTGCGTTTGCCGACCAAAATCTGCTGCGCATTTCGCGGCTCGAACGACATCTTTCCTTCATCGCCGAAGGCAATCTATTTTATTCGGCAGGCAAGCCGATGTATTCCTTCTGTTACGAACCGAACGCCGAACAAAATCACATCACCGAACGCACGGTTTGCCTGCGCAAGAACCTCTATTTTGACAGCAAATCCGCCGAACCTACGATGCTCGACTTGCCCGGCTTCCGCAAATTCGACGAGATTAAGTCCTATGAAAACGAGGAAGACAGCATCGTCGCCGACCCCCTGTTTGTTGATCCCGAGCATTACGATTTCACCCTGAAACCGAATTCCCCCGCCTTTGCCCTCGGCTTCAAGCCGATTGATATTTCAAAAATCGGACCAAGGTAAGTGTAAAGTGTAAAATGTAAAGTTTAAATGACAGGCCAGTTAACGGTTAGCAGTTAAAAGTGTACAGTGACAATTTATTTAAAAATTCATATGAAAAATATATCAGCAATAGCGTGACGGCGTAAAAAAGATTTCAGCTCGTCAGCAGTGATGTGTCGTTTAAAAAAGCAAACGCCATTCGCTTCTGCATAGCTTTATCCTCCGGGATTGTCACTTTACACTTTCAACTGTAAACTGTTAACTATGCATCATATTTATACCACTGATCCGAACCGCTCAATGTCGGTAAACGAAATCACCTTCCCGCGTGAAAACAGTTTTCGCGGGGGCAGCGCCGCAAGCCCGTACATCCCCGACAGCGTGTGACAGGCGGCGATAAAATCGGTCGGATCGACTTCTGAAGGCACGACGACGGCGGGCGGGATTGCGGGCAGCACCCAGTCGACCGTCAGTCCGGCGGCGAAAAAATCCGGCGCGTTGGTAAAAATTACGGCACGTTGTATCACCTCGGCGGGCGGTGCGCCGAGCCCCGCAAGCCCCGAAAACGAGATAATCATATTGCAGTCGGAAATCGCCCCGAATCCGCTTTTGGCATCAATTAAAACGGTCTCGCAAAACCGTTCAAATTTCATGGCGACCGATAAATCCCCCGACGGCTCAACCACCCCGACCATTCCGCCGATGTAGCAGGCGCAGCGCAGCGCCGTATTTAAAAGCACTTCTTTGATATAATTATCCGGTGAAAAATAGGCGATTTCGGGCAGCCGAATGCCACCCGCAACCGGACGCGGGCTCATAAACGGGCGCATCTGCTCAAACAGCAGCGCTTCGGCCTCGCCATCCCGCCCGGGACGCAAAAAAATTTCATAATACCGCACCGCGCCGACACGGCACTGCGCAATCTCAACGCTGCTGCGCGCGGGTTGCCCTCTTAAAAACGCGGGCCGCGCAACTCTTAATACGCCGAACAATTCTTGGCTTCACCAACTTTCTCAGTAAGTGTAAAGTGTAAAACGTAAAGTTTATAGTGAAAAGCCCGGAAACCGCATTTTTACAACATTCCTATGCAGAATATGCAAAACCGGGCGGTAATAAGCCAAAATCAAAATCTGTTTCTACATGTACTTTTTCAATAATCTGCTAAACAACCGATTTTTTTCTTGAAATGTCACTTTATACTTTACGTTCTAAACTTTACACTTACCCTATCTCATGCCACACACCAATTAAGGCCTCCTGTACTGTCACTTTAAGCTTTACGTTTTACACTTTACACTTACCCCATCTCTTGCCACACACCGACAAACGTGTTATAGTACCAAAAGGGTGAGCGCATGCAAAAGGTTTTGAGCTTGGTTCGCAAAGCGGTACAGGAATATGATATGATCGCAGACGGCGATAAAATCGCAGTCGGCATCTCGGGCGGCAAAGACAGCATGCTGACTTTGACCGCTCTGGCTGAATTACGCCGATTTTACCCCATTAAATATGATCTTGTCGCCGTGATGATTGACCTGCGTTTTGACGGCACCGACACCGACTGCAAGGAAATTCAAAACTACTGCGATTCCATCGGCGTGCCGTTTTACGTCAAGCGCACCGAAATCGGGCAGATTGTCTTTGATATACGCAAAGAGGAAAACCCCTGTTCGCTCTGCGCCAAAATGCGGCGCGGGTCACTGCACGATTTCGCAAAAGAGCTCGCCTGCAACAAAGTCG
>CAZTDA010000214.1:0-4594 GCA_964612155.1 uncultured Eubacteriales bacterium
AATTACCGAAACGGAGGAATAATAAAATGATTAAACTCGGTCTTCAATTCTTCGCCCACAAAAAGGGCGTCGGCTCCACTAAGAACGGACGCGACTCCGAGTCCAAACGCCTCGGCCTCAAGCGTGCCGATGGTCAGCAGGTGCTCGCGGGCAACATTCTGGTTCGTCAGCGCGGTACCCATTTTCATCCCGGCAAAAACGTCGGCATGGGCAGTGACAATACCCTGTTTGCCACAGCCGACGGCAAAATGAAATTCGAGCGTCTTGACCGCGACCGCAAAATGATCAGTGTCATCACCGAGTGATGTTATCACCGAATAATTAGTGGCGAAACCGATCCACCGTTGAATACGAAGAATGGGGCGAGCAGTCGTCCGAAAGCAGGACTCCTGTTTTTGGCCGTCAAACCGTCCCTTATTCTTTTGTAGGGCGGTACGCCATCGAATCGTTGTTCGACGGTGTGCCATTCACTCCGAAAAAATCATGATTCATGACCTCATGTAGGGGCGCTGCGGACTGCGGTCCGTCTTAATCGCCCGCCGTCTCGCCTCACCCGATCATTCATGGGCAACCGCAACCGCCCCCACAACATCAACCGCAAACGAGGGAATTATGTTTATTGATACCGCAAAAGTCGTATTAAAAGCCGGAAACGGCGGAAACGGCGCTGTCACTTTCCACCGCGAGAAATATATCGCCAACGGGGGACCCGACGGCGGCGACGGCGGAAAAGGCGGCGACATTGTGTTGGTGGGTAACACTCACCTGACCACGCTGGCCGATTTTCGTTATAAACGCAAATATAACGCGCCTGACGGCGCTAAAGGCGACGGTGGCTGCAGAGCCGGGAAAAAAGGCGAAGATATTATCATCGCCCTTCCGATGGGCACCGTTGTTAAGGACGCCGAAACCGGCCGTGTTATCGCCGACATCTCTTCCGATCAGCCCATTGTCATCGCAAAGGGCGGCGGCGGTGGAGCCGGTAACCGACATTTTGCAACTTCCAAGCGCCAATGCCCGCGTTTTGCCAAATCGGGCGTTCCGGGCGAGGAGCGCGAGGTGTTGTTTGAATTAAAACTGCTTGCCGACGTTGGACTTGTCGGTTTTCCGAATGCGGGTAAATCCACGCTGATTTCTGCAATGAGCAACGCCCGTCCCGAAATTGCCGATTACCCCTTCACCACCCTGCGCCCCAATCTCGGTGTGGTCTACGGGGAGGAGGAATCTTCCTTCGTCATGGCGGATATCCCGGGAATCATCGAGGGTGCTGCCGAAGGTGCCGGTCTCGGACACGAATTTTTACGCCATATCGAGCGCTGCCGCTTGCTGCTGCAAGTGGTGGATGTCGCCTCGACCGAGGAACGCGACCCTAAATCCGATTTTGACATCATCTGCAGTGAGCTCACACGCTACAGCCCCTTATTGGCTTCTTTACCCCGTATTGTCGCCGCAAATAAAACCGACAGCGTCATCCCCGAGATGCTCGACGACTTCTGCAAGTATGTGCGCGACAAGGGTTTTGAGGTCTTTCCGATCTCGGCAGCTACAGGTGCAGGTCTCAAAGAGTTGAAGTATTATATTTTCAAAACCCTGCCCGCCCTTCCGGCCATCAAGGTTTACGAACCCGAACCGGAGCCCGAGATAAAAATTGAAAACAACCGACCGTTCACCGTTTCAAATCACGAGGGCGTATTTATCATCGAAGCTCCGTGGCTTGTCCGCATTTTAAATTCCGTCAATATGAGCGATTACGAATCGCTGCAATACTTCCAGCGCGTACTGCGCCAAAGCGGCATTATCGACGAACTGGAACGTCAGGGCGTCAACGAGGGGGACACGGTGAGTATTTATGACTTTGAGTTCGAGTACGTCCGATAACCGCTTTTTTGAGGCGACCCGCTCGCCCGACGAGATGCCTGTTTCAAAACTGGCCTTTTTGGGCGACGCGGTCTACGAGCTGCTTGTGCGTGAACGATTGGTCGAGGGCTCTGAAGTTCCGTTCGAAAAGCTCAACGACCTCAAGCAGGAATTTGTCAAGGCCTCCGCACAGGCGGAAGCGGCGAAAAAAATCTTGCCGCTGCTGACCGAAAAGGAAGAACAAATCTATCGGCACGGCAGAAACGCCAAACATAAGAGCGCGCCAAAGAGTGCATCGCTCGGAGATTATTCAAAAGCCACAGGTTTTGAAGCACTTTTGGGATATTTATGGCTTTCCGGTCAAAAATCACGTATAATGGAACTCGCGGAGGTCGTAACCAAACGGGAAAAACAGGAGGTCTGACAGTTGGGCGTTTTTGAAAAAGGCGTTAAGCTCAAAAGCATTCTTTTTGACATTCTCTGTTTTATCGCGGGCAGCGTGCTCATGGGCTTTTCGGTTCAGTATTTCGCTGCACCCAACAATATTTCAATCGGTGGCGTCACGGGTATCGCCACGATGCTCAGTTATCTGTCGGGCGGCAAGTTCCCGATCGGTATTCTAACCATTATCCTCAACATTCCGCTTTTTGCGCTCGCGGCATTTATGCTCGGCAAGCAGCTGCTGTTTAAATCGGCGATCGGGATGTTTGGGGTCTCAATCATGATCGACCTGTTCAAATTTCTCAAACTCCCCCCTTATGAGGGAGATATGATTGTCGCGGCACTGTTTGCGGGCGCGATCGGCGGCGTAGGACTCGGCCTGATCTTTTTACGCGGAGGAACAACGGGCGGCGTTGATATCATCGGACGGCTGATCAAGTTAAAACACGCCCATTTGGAAATGGGCAAGCTGATTTTGATGATCGAGGGTTTTATTTTAATCGGCACCTGGCTTGTATACAAAAACATCAACAATTCGTTGTATTCTTTAATTACGATTTATGCCTACTCTCGGCTGACCGACACGGTACTCTATGGTATCGACTACGGAAAATCTTATTTTATCATCTCGACCAAGCCGCGTGAAATCGCCCGGGAGATCATGGCCAAAATCGGGCGCGGGGTCACGTTTTTAAAAGGCAGCGGCGCTTATACCGACTCCGACAAGGAGATCATTTTTACCGCGCTGCGCAACAGCGACACTTCTAAAGTACGCGCAATCATTCGGGAAATCGACCCGTCGGCATTTATCATCGTGTGTAGTACAAGCGAAACCATTGGTGAAGGGTTTAAATCCATCCGTGAGAATAAATGATTCTATAATGTAGGGGCGAACCTATGTGTTCGCCCGCCCTTTCCACCGAATGGGTACCACGGGCGCACACTTAGGTGCGCCCCTACACCACACCGATAAATAACCACATTCAGCTCGGAAAAACACAATGCGAAAGGATTGCTACTAATGAAGGGAAATTTTTGTTTTAACTGCATGAGAGCGTTTGACGGCGGCACGGTCTGCCCGTTCTGCGGCTTTAACACGCAGTCCAGACAACTACCCCCGTCACTGCCCTACGACACCATTTTGGGCGGACGCTATAAGGTCGGCAGGTCTGTGAGAATGGACGGCGACAGCTATACCTATACCGCGTTTGACCTGCGCACGGGTCGAATTGTGCAAATCACCGAGTTTTTCGTTCATAACCTGATGAACCGATCCGAAGACGGTATCACAGCGGTCTGCCGCCCCGATAAAGTGGATTTGATTGCCGAACTGCGCGAGGACTTTGTCGACATGGCGCATAAGCTTGTCAAGTTGGCTGAGCAGAGCAATGTGGTCTCGGTCTGCGATATTTTTGAAGGCAACAACACCGTTTATTATGTAGTCACGATTGAGGAAAGCATGTCAATGGTCGAGGTGATTGACGCTTTTCGCAGCACAGGCAATGCACCATGGGAAAAAATTCATCCGATTTTCGATATTTTGATATCCGAGCTCGAAATGCTGCACCTGTACGGCCTTGTGCATCGCGGTATCGACGAGTCGACGGTATTGATCGCCTCTGACGGCAGCATCCGTCTGCGGGGCTTCTCGGTTCCTTCTGCCCGCATCAACGGCAAGGGTGTTCAAATCAACATCTCCGACGATTATGCCGCACCAGAGCAGTTTACCGGCAACCCCTATCCCGACCGCACTGCCGACGTTTATTCGGCTTGCGCGCTGATGTTCCGCTGCATCACGGGTAAAAAATACAGCCGCGCTTATCTCGACCTCTCCGCTTCCATGTTCCCGCACGATGTACCCGTCAGTGCGGTGAACGCGATTTTAAAGGGGCTCAACTCCGACCCCGAAAAGCGGTTTGCAACCATGATGGAACTGCGCGCGGCACTCTCGGGCGAGGCGGTCACCATTCCCGAAACCACCGACCACACCCCGAAAAAAGAAGGCAAATACGCCCGTACACGCTTTGTCATCGGCGTATTCGCGGCCTCTGTGGTGTTGCTTGCCGGCATTGCGATTGCAGCGCTTTATTTTGTGTTTGATGTCAATGTCTTCAGCGCCGACTGGAAACGCTCCAGCTCGGTCGCCAGCCATGTTTATTCCAGCATTCCGCAGACCAGCTCTCAGCAAACCATCACAACGGTTCCGAGCTTGCTGCATCTGCGGCTTTCCGACATTATGGATTTATACGGTGCAAGCGACAAATTCACCTTCCAGATTCAATATTCCGCTTTTAAC
>CAZTDA010000215.1:0-4575 GCA_964612155.1 uncultured Eubacteriales bacterium
AGCAAGGCGAGAATAAAAGGCAAGTGGCTTCACATTGGATTGGGGAAAACCACTTTAATTTTGTCTTGAGTTTAAAGTGGTTTTACTATAATTTTACTTTACGCCGATTAAATGATGGAAATGTGATAAATAGATGAGCGATATAGCAGAATGATTCGGCAAATATCATAAAACCATTCATTACAATCTAATAAATATCATTATATTTCACAAATTACGACCTTTTTTTCGTTGACAATCCAACCCTTGTGTGATAACATATGAAACAGAGGCAAGGATATTTTGGCATTTTAATAAAGCGGATTCTGATGCAAGGCAAGCCGGAGCAACGGATTCACATCAACGTTTTTACGAGGACGCACCGGGGAAACGGATTTTATATCCGCCGGAGAAAATCGGAGGAAAAAATGAGTGGAAAGGGAAAGAACCGTGTATTTGCCATATCGTTTATCCTTTTTATGATAATACTTTTGTGTTTTGGCTGCGCTTATAATCCCATGCCCAAAGCCATAAAAAACGGCGTTTCGGAACAAAGTGCGATATATGTTGAAAAAATCACAAATCTTCCCGCCGTTTTTATCATGGGCGCAGATATTTCCACCTTAATCTCGCTTAAAAACAGCGGAGTGAAGTTTTATAACTATGACGGACAAGAACAGGACATCTTCGTAACTCTGGCGCAAAACGGCGTCAACTACATCCGCGTTCGGGTCTGGAACGATCCTTATGACGCAGCCGGAAACGGATACGGCGGCGGTAACTGCGATATCGACAATGCAATTACAATCGGAAAACGTGCGACGGCGGCAGGTCAAAAACTGCTGGTGGACTTTCATTATTCCGACTTTTGGGCTGATCCCGGAAAACAGCAGGCGCCAAAGGCATGGACCGATATGGACATTGATCAAAAATGCACCGCGCTTTATGATTATACGCTCGACTGCCTGACAAAGCTGAAAAAAGCCGGTGTGGATGTCGGTATGATCCAGCTGGGCAACGAAACAACTGCGGGACTCGCAGGGGAGAGCACCTGGAAGAATATCAGCGCGTTGATGGCGGCAGGGGCAAAAGCATGTCGCGAGGTTAATAAAAATGTTTTAATAGCCGTTCATTTCGCCAACCCCGAAAATCCGGCAAACTATGAAAAATTCGCCCGCAATCTCGATAAGTATGCAGTGGACTACGATGTGTTTGCCTCCAGTTATTATCCGTTCTGGCACGGCACGCTTGATAATCTCACAACAATTTTAAAAAAGATTGCTGATACCTACGGCAAAAAAGTGATGGTTGCCGAGATGTCGTATGCCTATACGCTACAAGACAGTGATTTTAATGCCAATATCATCGGAGACGAGAAAAACTATACCAAAAATTATCCGCTGACGGTGCAGGGACAAGCGACTGCGGTTGCCCAGACCATTCAAGCCGTCGCAGATGTCGGTGAAGCCGGTATCGGGTTCTTTTATTGGGAACCGGCATGGATCAGTGTCGGGCAAAAAAACTTTGAAGAAAACAGCAAATTGTGGGAACAATATGGCAGCGGTTGGGCATCTTCGTATTCTGCGGAATATGATCCCGACGATGCGGGTATCTATTACGGGGGCTCTGCGTGGGACAATCAGGCCATGTTTGACAGCACCGGCCATCCGCTCGAATCACTGAAGGTTTTTAAATATGTGTATACGGGCACAACCTGCCCAATCGCGGTTGACGCTGTCGAGGACATTGAGTTGATCGTCCGGTTAAAGGATGAGATCAAACTGCCCCAGACCGTGACTGCGGTGATGAATGACGGTACCAAGCAATCCGTTCCGGCCGTCTGGGAACAAACCGATCTGATTGCAATGTCAAACGCTGAAGCTGCGAAATACGTTATCAAGGGTGACGCGGGCGGGAAACAAGCGGTTTGTTATCTGTCGATGGTCGAGCGAAATTACATTGAAAACTACAGCTTTGAAAATGACGATGTCTCGATGTGGAAAGCCGTCAATCTGTCCAATGTCGACGAGTTGTATGTGCTCGACAAATCCACCGACGCGATGACGGGAACGAAATCCTATCATTTTTGGAGCGAGGGCGAGGTGGAGTTCACGCTCGAACAGACCGTGACCGGACTTGCGCCGGGGAAATATAGCTTCTCGCTTTCGATTCAAGGCGGCGATGCCGAAGTGCAGAATATCTACATCTATACCATTGTCAACGGCGAGAAAAAGACCGCACCGGCAGAAATCAGTTCATGGCGGGAGTGGAGCAATCCCAAAATCGAAAATGTATCTGTCGGCGGCGACATCACGGTAGGGATTTATGTCAAATGCGGTGCGGGCGCATGGGGCACCATCGACGACATACTTCTCAATCCGGTTGAATAACTTGAATGTATCTTACGAAAGTAAGTTACAGATAATTTGATGGGAGGAATACGAAAATGAAAAAAATTGCGGTAGTACTGCTGGCGCTTGCCATGGTACTCACATGCGGCATTCTTTCGGCGTGCAAGAAAGCGCCTGCACAAAAGGAAGACATCCTCGTGTGGGCCGCTGAAGAGGTCGTGGAGTTCACGCAGACCAAGTGTAACGAATTCCTTGCGGCCAATCCGGATCTCGCCGAAAAGTTCACCATCACGGTATCCGCGATGAGTGAGGGCGAAGCGGCGACCCAGATGATCACCGACGTTGAGGCCGGCGCCGACGTATTCGCTTTTGCGCAGGATCAAATCGGCCGTCTGGTGCAGGCCGGTGCGCTCAGCGATTTGGGCGGCACTTATTTGACCGATGCTCAAAACAACAACGACGCGGGCTCGGTCGCCGCAGCGAAGGTAGGCGACAAGATGTATGCCTATCCGCTGACCAGCGACAACGGCTATTTCCTGTTCTATGACAAGAGCGTCGTCACCGATCCTTCAACGCTCGACGGCATCCTCACACAGTGCCAAAACGCCGGAAAGTATTTCTACATGGAAAACCAGAGCGGTTGGTATCTGGTGTCCTTCTTCTTTGGCGCGGGCTGCCAATACACCACCACGGCAAACAGTGAAGGCGCAATCAGCGCGGTTAACTGCGACTTCAATTCCGCAGCCGGACTCGGTGCATTCAAAGCGCTGATCAGCATGGCTCAGAGCAAGGGCTTCCAGCGCAGCGACAAGTTCTCGGATCAGTTCAACCCCGACGGCGGTCTGGCGGGTGCGGCGATCTCCGGAACTTGGGATGCAGCTGCCATCAAGGGTTATTTGGGCGATAATTACGGCGTGGCCAAACTGCCTACAATGACAGTCAACGGACAGCAGGTTCAAATGGGCGCGTGGGGCGGCTTTAAACTGATGGGCGTCAACCCGACCCAGAGTGCGGAAGCGCTTGTCGCATCCCACAAGCTGGCGGCTTATCTGACCGACGGCGATGTTCAGCTGGCACGCTTTACCGCCAAGGGTTGGGGTCCGTCCAACAAGACGGCACAGCAGGATTCGGCAGTCAAAGCCGATCAGGCACTTGCGGCACTTCAGGCCCAGTTGGTCTTCTCACCGGCTCAACCGCTGTGCAGCGCCAACTACTGGACCAAGATGGAAGCGTTCGGTACCGATGTCAACGCCGGTGTTTATAAGGACTACACCGATGCGCAGCTCCAGACGGTACTCGATGATCTCGTCGCCTATCTGAAGGCGGATGTCACACAGTAAAGCGTTTTAAAACACAACAGTAAGTTTCAGCAGAGGGCACCGCATCACGAAAAGAAATTTTTATCTTGCGGTGCCCTCTATGCGACTCATAAAATGTATTTCATCTTACGGCGCTCTCTTTCCCGGCTTATATCCACGAAAGGATGGCCACATTTATGGTCGATCTTAAATTTGAATACTTAAAGATGACGGGATTTCAAAAATTCCGTTTTCGCATCAAGCGGTTCTTTAAAAACTTGCCGCACAATACCGGTACATTATTTAAGCGAATCCCGCAAAAAATCGGAAGCGGATTTAAAAAGTTTGCCAAGATTTTTACTGAGGTGTTTCGCGTTTATAAAAACGGCGATTTTAAGACACGAACTTCATTTTTTATCATGGGATTCGGACAGATTGCACGCGGTCAGGTACTGCGGGGGATGCTGTATCTGTTCTTTGAAATCGTCTTTATCGCCTATATGTTCTTTTTCGGCTGGAAATATCTCGTCAAATTCGGCTCATTGGGGGAAGTCGCCTTGGTTTCAAAAGTCGATCCCGAGACGGGTTTGACGTTTAACACATACGTTGACAACAGTATGCTCATCATGCTGTACGGCTTGCTGACGGTGTTTTTCATCGTCGCATTTATCTATGTCTGGCGCAGCAACTGCATCCAGAACGGCGAAGCGCAAAAACTGACCGAGCTCGGCTTTCGGCTTGACAAGGCGCGCGACGATTTGCGTGCGATGGCGGATAAACAATACCACAAAACGCTGCTCGCCATGCCGTTGCTCGGAATCTTAATCTTCACTGTCATCCCGATTGTGTTTATGATTTTAGTGGCATTCACAAACTACGATGCCATGCATCAACCGCCCGCAAAATTATTCGACTGGGTCGGCACACAGAACTTTGCCACATTGTTC
>CAZTDA010000216.1:0-4555 GCA_964612155.1 uncultured Eubacteriales bacterium
GGCAGATAAATACCCAAAGAGGATACCAGCGCCGGATAACGGTTGAATATGGGCGGAGCGATCAAGGCCAATAGGACTGCGGCGGTCAATACATAAGCCGACATGCGCTTTGGCGTATCAAGTTCCTTGTAAAACAGCGAAGAAAGCAGTTCGGTGACTAACATCAACGTAAATACGATTCCCGAAATTACCAGCGCTTTGGTCAGTGTATCGCAGGCGCCTATTACGATTGTAACGCCGAATGCGTTGAATAAAACCGGGTTATTGCGCAAAAAGCCGTTGCGAAAGACATTTTTGGCGCTGGTCTCGTGCAGCCGTTCGTCATAATAATAACCCTCTTCAGGTTTGATATTGGCGGTTCTGGCAAGGCCGCGCATCGTATTTTTTGCGCTTTGCACAATGGCTTTGTCGAGTTGATTGTCAAACACTCTGCGCAGACGTCGACGATAGGCCGGCATACTTTTTTTGGGTTTGTCTTGTTTCTTCAGTCTTTTAATCGGCATATCGTCACCTTCTTTGTGAAATGATGGACACCCATCTGTCAAGAGTCGGAGCAACGGCATTGCAGATAATCAGGGCAAAACATAAACCCTCTTCATAAATGCCGTACCGCCTTAAAAGTATAACCGCAATTGCGCAAATGGCACCGTAAAGGATGCCGCCGACATCGGATTTCGGTGATGTGGAAGGATCGGTCAGCATAAACACCGCCGCAAACAACAGATAACCCGAAAAAATCTCAGAAAAAACGGAGACATGCCACAGACCCGTGCGGGGCATCAACGCCGAAAAAATCGCAAATGACAGCAAGAACGCGGCGGTAATCTTCCAGTGGATGGTGCGCTTAAATGTTAAGTAGACAAAACAGGCCAAAATCACCAAACCGCAGCCCGCACCGACTGCCGCCGGAACAGCACCGAAAAAGATGTCGGAAAGCCGGTAGGGCGCAACGCCTCCGGCATTGACATATGAGAGCACCGAGGAGCCGAAAGTTACCTTCGACAAATCGGAGGAGATGATCGGGAGTGTTTGAGGGACGGTGGGGTACCGGAAAATATAGGTCGGCCAGCAGACCGTGATAAATGCCATTGCACAGGCAGCGGGGTTGAAAGGATTATGTCCGAGGCCGCCGAAAACGGCTTTCGCAATAAAGATTGCAAAGGAATCGGCGACTAATATCAACCAGATCGGTGCGGTTGCGGGCAGAAGTAAAACAATCATTAATGCCGTGACCATCGCCGAGAAGTCTTTTGCGGTGCTTGGCAGGCGAACCATTTTTGAAACAAGCAGTTCACAAAACTCACAAGCGAGAATGCTGATAACCGCATTGACCGGAACCCGAAGCCCGAAAAAGAAAGTCGCGTAGAGCAGTGTCAGCCCGAGGCAGACGATCATTCGCTTCATGGAGGCGTTTGGCGATTTTCCGGAATTGATGAACGGAGCGGAGGTTTTTACGAGCTTCATTTACGCTCACCGCCTTCCTGTGATTCCGCCGGCAGTGTCGGTGCCGATAGTATCGATGCCGACGGATTCGTCGAAAGCGGGTGATTTCGTTGCAAATCGGGCTTTTGCTGTGTTAACGGAGTAGACAGAAGTTGATTTTTGGCGTTGATAATTGCGGACATGGGATCCAGACCGCCGGTGCAAACATAGCTGCAGCAGCCGCATTCGATACAGCGTACGGCACCGAAATCCTTGCAGTCGGAGAGCTTGCCGTGACGCGAAAATCGGGCGATATACAGCGGCATCAAACCCTGCGGGCAGCAACGCACGCATTCGCCGCAGCCCCAGCAGTTGGCCATCTCGCGAATGGTGATCGGCTCCGTCAGTAATACCGCACCGATGCCGGGATATACGGGAGAAGAAAGATCTTCGGTGCACTTCCCCGTCATCGATCCGCCGATTACAACAGAAGCGGAGCTGTTATCCGGACTGCAAAAATCGATCAGTTCGCCGATCGGCGTTCCGATGGGAACGCGTACATTACAGGGTTTTGTGATATGGTGCCCGGCGACGGTAACAACCGTGGTCAGTTGCTGTTCGCCGGTTCGGATCAAATTATAAAGGTCAAAACAGGCCTGTGCGCTGATAAATCCCGTTTTCTTTTTATTGCGTTCCAAAAACGGATGTCGTGCGGGATATTTTCCGCAAACCACCATAACGCGGCTGTCAAAGCGCAGCTCGTGCTCTGCGGGATCACGCCGATAATAAAGATAGATCGCCGAATTTTTGATGCCGCATAGTTCACAAGCGTATTTCAAACCCTCTTCGATCTGATCGATATGATGAAATAAAACGCCGCTTTCGCTGCAGACAAACGGTTGATCCTGAATGGCGTCAACCGCCAGTGTCTTGATCCTGCTTGCTGAAAATTCTTTTAACTTATGCGCAAGTGATTTTCCGTCTAACGTATCAACAATACCGCTGACGGATTCATAAGAGAGTTGCCCGTCCCCGAGTTTGAGTTGAACATCGGCCTTGATTTCGGCGGTGTTTGTGACCGTAAGGTTCAGCAGATCGCAAATGCCGAGGAAGGGGTGTTCGGTGGGAACAATGCTGTCTAAGATGCCGGTGCAGGGAGAATAAATATGAATTCCGGTTTCATTGTCAACCGCAATCAGCTCGTTTCGGGTCACCTTTGAACCAATGGCAAAAAGCACCTTAGCGCCGATCGTAACCGGAACCGACAGATGTTTGCTTTCACGATATTCCTTTATGGGAGCGGTTAAAATCGAATTCTTGCGCTGTCTGAATGCGATTCCGCGGCCTCTGATGTCGGGCATATGCCAAAAACCACCTCTTGATTGTTGAACTTTAGGCGTTTAAAATCGATACATATCCTTGAAAGGAAGAGAACATAGATGAAGATCACAGCCACAACCGAGAACAATTTTATCATCCTGATGAGCGCCGAGGAGTTGGCGGCTTACGGGTTGGATTTTCCGTCTTTGGACTACTCCAATGAGCCGACCCGCCGTTTGGTCGCCGATTTAATTCGCGGCCGCAAGCGGAGATTTGATTTTCCCGGCGCAGATAAGTATTTTGTCAACGCTTATCGCCGTAAAAACGGCTGCCGTATTTTGATTCGGACTTCGCGACCAAAGCGAGTTGTTTATGAGTTTCGTCGTCTTTCGGATCTTTACGAGCTTGCGGAGCGGTGCGGTGAAAAATTGCACGCAATGACCGGTGTGATGAAGTTGTTTGAACACGACAACCGATTTTTCTTGACGATGGAAGAACAAAAAGAGCAAAAAGCTCAAGATGACTCCGGCGCTGAGATTATTTCCGAATTTGCCGTTTTGCGCGAAGACCTTGACGAGAGTGTATGTGTCTCGGACTTTGTTTTAATCGCCGACGGAAATGTGTTTGAAAAACTGCTGAGACCGCAGCGATAAATGGAACTATAGTTTTTACGGGCGCAGTAAGGCAATGGCTTTTTTACGGTCTTTTGCGCCGAAAATATAGGATCCTGCGACCAATTGATCAGCTCCTGCTCGGATGACGAGGGGAGCTGTTTTTTCGTCGATGCCGCCGTCCACTTCGAGAATCAGGTCTTTTTTGCCGATGCGGTCGGCTTCGGCACGGATGGCTTCTATTTTCGGCAGCATATCAGCCATAAAGGCCTGACCGCCGAATCCGGGCTCTACCGTCATAACCAATACGAGGTCAACCGCGGGCAGCAAGGGGAAAATCGCCTCTGCGGGTGTCTTGGGTTTCAACGATACCCCGACAGTCTTTCCGGTTTCGCGGATCATTTGAGCGGTGACGAGAGGGTCTCCTTCGGCTTCGACGTGAAAGGTGATTCCGTCGGCGCCGGCCTCGGCGAATCTGCGGGCATACTTTTGCGGCTCGCTGATCATGATATGGACATCGAAAAAAGCGTCGCTGTGTTTGCGCAGCGATGCGATGATCGGAAAGGCAAAGCTGATGTTGGGGACAAAGTGGCCGTCCATAACGTCCACATGCAGCAGATCCGCTCCGTTTTCGAGAACCGAGCTGCAGTCGTCTGCGAGTGCCGAAAAGTCGGCGGACAGAATGGAAGGGGCAATTTTGGTTTTTCTCATATTGTTGTGCTCCGGTTTCTTTTCGGGAAAGTGCCGGGATACCCATTACCCCGGAAATCTTGCCCAAAATTACCTGTATTATAGCATAGATCAATCGGGATTGCAAACGCTCAACATTTTACAATTCGGTCGCTAAATTGGGCTTTCTGCTTGTAATACGCAAGGAGTTATGGTATCATAACACCATGGGCGTTTTAATGCCTTTTAATGTTTTTGTTTGAAAGAGGTCACCCGATGAAGAACAAAAAGGATTGGATAAAAATCGGCTTTGCGTCGCTTTTGGTATTATTGATCACGATAACGGCCTGCGGCCGGGTCATCGATTCCGGCGAGGAATATGTTCCGATATCCGATACTTCAACAGTCAACAGCCCGGTGAGTTATACGTTTGCTTCGGTGGATCAAACCGCTCAAGCCACCTCAATGGAGGCGTTGCCCTGGGCACCACCGGCATCGTCCGCCCCTACTCCACCGCGGCCTTCCGGGCCAGC
>CAZTDA010000217.1:0-4534 GCA_964612155.1 uncultured Eubacteriales bacterium
CCGAATACGCCGAGGCCGAGCAGCGTGTGATTGAGGAACTGCGCGCAATCAATAAGCCGTTCGCGGTCGTACTGAACAGCACCGATCCGACTTCGGAGCGGGCGGTCGCGGTCAAAGCGGAGATTGAACAGCGATACGGCATCGGTGTGATCAGCGTCAACTGTATGAAAATGAATGAGGAAGAAATTTTGGAGATTCTGCGCGGCGTTTTGTATGAGTTCCCGCTGCGCGAGATCTGGGTTGACATCCCGAATTGGCTGATGAAGCTGCCCGCTGACTTCTGGCTAAAAACCGAACTTTTGGCGACGATGAAACAGACCGCAAAAGCCGTCACCAAAATTAAAGATTTGGATGCCTTCCCCACCGCTGTTGCCACCAATGAACATATCAAGAAAGCCGAAATTGTGGGGCGCGACTACGGAAACGGCAGCGCCAAAATCGAAGTGGGTCTGCAGCCCGCATTGTTCTTTGAGGTGATGAGTGAGATTACCGGCCAGCCGATCAGCGACGAGGGTTCGTTGTTTGAGTTCATCAAAGCCGCCTCCGAGATCAAGGGGACTTACGACAAATACCGCAGCGCCATTGAAGAAGTGAACGCCACCGGTTACGGGATCGTGATGCCCTCGATGGAGGAATTGACACTTGAAGCACCCGAGATTATGAAACAGAGCGGCAGATACGGCGTCCGCCTGAAAGCAGGCGCGCCGTCCATCCACATGATCCGCGCCGACATCAGTACCGAAATCCGCCCTGTGGTTGGCTCGGAGAAGCAGTCCGAAGAACTGGTGATGTATCTGTTGAAAGATTATGAGGAATCGCCCGAAAAAATCTGGCAGTCCAACATCTTCGGTAAGTCGCTGCACGAACTCGTCAACGAAGGGCTCCACTCAAAGCTGACCCACATGCCCCCGCAGGCCAGAGTCAAATTACAGGATACCGTTCAAAAAATCATCAACGACGGCTGCAATGGCTTGCTCTGCATTATTTTCTAAATAATACTATTATCAATAAAAATCAACGGTAAAAACGACGCTTTATCACCGCTGCTTTGCGGCGGTGATTAACAAGGACACATTCCCCCCGCCGAAGGCTGGGGGGAATGTGTTAAGCTGTCTTAAACGGCGAGGTATCTACTACTTGTTTTGAGATTAGTATAATACATGCATTCATACCGAAATCAATAAAGTATGGTTGTTATATTTCACCCCTGCGTTTAGCGGGGGTGAAATACTATAAACAGAGATTCGTTTTGAGAAAAGCGCTTCTATAAAAAATACCATAACCCTGAACACCCGTGTATTGCGGGTGTTCTTTTTTTATGATATACTTTGTCTGATCTTTTTTTCGGAGCGTTAACATGTATGAGTATCGGTTGATTCGTGCGGATCGAAAAACCATGTCGATGAGGGTTGCAGACGACTGTGCTGTGGTCGTGAGAGCACCGTATTTGATGCCCGCATCGAAAATAGATGCCTTCGTCGAAAAAAATTCCGCGTGGATTGCAAAGCAGCTTAAAAAAAGAACTCAACAAAATGAAGATGATTGCTCAATTACAGAAAACGAAGCCGTGCTGCGTCGAAAAGCCGCCGAGGTTATTCCTGTAAAGCTGAAACACTTTGCGGCGTTGATGAACCTTTATCCCACTGCTGTTAAAATTACTTCGGCAAAATCCCGCTTCGGCAGCTGCAGCGGCAAAAACTCAATTTGCTTTTCGTGGCGGTTGATGGCATTTCCCGATGAGGCGATTGATTATGTCGTGGTACATGAACTGGCGCACATCAAACATAAGGACCATTCAAAGCGCTTTTATGCGCTGGTCGAAAGATATTTACCCGATTATAAAGCGCGAAAAGCGCTGTTGAAAAAACCGATTTTTGGAGGAACCGAACATGCCGAGATTTGACGATTTTAACTGGGACAAACTGCGCAAAAACTATGAATTGTGGCACCAAAACAAGCTGGGAAGACCGATTATGCCGATCAAAGTGCATCAGGAGACCTCCGATCGCGCCGAGTCCCCTTATCCGCATTTGGAATTTGTGTCCGCAGGCGATTTGAGCGTGACGCCGAAGCAGCTGATCGACCGGCTGGATTACGAACTCTCGCTGCTGGAATTTAAGGGCGAGGGATATCCGTATGTGGGGATGCATGCATTCGGCGCGGGTGTTGCGGCGGCGTTTATGGGCTGCGAATTGCATGCCCGCAAGGAGACCACCTGGTTTTCACCGGTGAAGGAACTGCCGATTGAAGAACTGCATTTTGAATACAATCCCGATAATATCTGGCTGCGCAGGGTGAAGGATGTATACATCGAGGGCATGGAGAAATGGCGCGGAAACGTGGTGATGGCAATGACCGACCTGGGCGGCATTCTCGACATACTGGCCTCGTTCCGCACCTCCGAAAATCTTTTGCTTGATTTGTATGACAGTCCCGACGAGGTGCTGCGGTGCGTGCGTGAAATTCAGACCATGTGGTTTAAGTTCTTTGACGAGATCAACGATATCCTCAAGGGCCAGGCGCAGGGTTATTCCTCCTGGTGCGGCGTTTATGATCCCAAACCGACTTACATTCTGCAATCGGATTTTTGCTATATGATCGGCAACGACATGTTTAACACGTTTGTCGGACCGGAGTTGAAGACTTCCGCCGAACGCCTGAGCAACCCGTTTTATCACCTCGACGGCATCGGTCAGATGAATCATCTGGATTCCATTTTGGACATCGATGCGTTCGTCGGCGTTCAATGGGTTCCGGGCGACGGGCCGAACTTGAATAAGGACTGGTCCGAGGTTTATAAGCGCATCACCGATGCCGGAAAGAAAATCTATATCTGGTGTGAGCCGGAACGGCTGGGGCAACTGATTAAGTTGGTGTCCGGAGATATGATTTTCAGCACCGGCTATGATGTGACAAAGGCAAACCTGCCGGCGCGGCTTGAAGAATTGAAAAAGATCGGGATTGAAAATTTATAAATTTTCATGCTTAGCCATTGTTGATATAAAGGTTGAAAAACAATCTTGGAGGAAAGCGAATGCCTCGATTTGACGATTTCGACTGGGAAAAACTCAGAAAAAAATACGACTTATGGCATCAAAATAAACTCGGACGCCCGATTATTCCGATCAAAGTGCAAAAAGATACCTCCGACCGTAAAGAATCGCCCTACCCGCAGTTTGATTTCCTGTCGGCGGGCGATTTGAGTGTGACACCGAAACAAATTATCGACCGGATTGATTATGAGCTTTCGATTACGGAATTTTTGGGCGATGCATATCCTTTTGCGCAGATGTACGCGTTCGGCGCGGGTGTGGGAGCGGCTTTTTTGGGCTGTGAACTGCATGCGCGTAAGGAAACAACTTGGTTTACTCCGATCAAGCAACTGCCGATTAAAGAACTGCATTTTGAATATAACCCCGATAACATCTGGCTGCGCAGAGTCAAGGATATCTATATCGAGGGGATGGAAAAATGGCACGGAAATGTCGTGATGGCCATGACCGACATCGGCGGTATCCTCGATATTTTGTCGTCGTTTCGCACACCCGAGGGGCTTCTACTGGATTTGTATGATTATCCCGAAGAAGTGCTGCGTTGCGTCAAAGAGATTCAAACCCTGTGGTTCCGCTTTTTTGACGAGATCAACGACATCATCAAGGGTGAGACCAAGGGTTATTCGGCTTGGTGCGGGGTTTATGACACCAAACCGACCTATATTTTACAGTCAGATTTTTGCTACATGATCAGTAATGAGATGTTTATCACGTTTGTCGAGCCGGAGCTGAAGACCTCGGCTGCGCGCTTGAGCCATCCGTATTACCACCTCGACGGTGTCGGCGAACTCAACCATTTGGAATCGGTATTAAAAATCGACGAGCTCTTTGGGGTACAGTGGGTTGCGGGCGACGGTCCGAATAAAGATAAGGACTGGTCCGGAGTGCAGCACCGCATTGCCCAAGCCGGAAAGAAAATCTTTATTCTGTATGAGCCGGAGAATATTAAAAAGCTGATGAAGCTGATGCCCGGCGACATGATGTACACCACCGGCATTGAGACCCTACAGGTAGATTTACCGGCTCGGCTCGAGGAGTTGAAACAGATCGGCGTGGAATTTTGATGATTACAGCTCTGTTGGAATGAAATAACCACTAAAATTGATCTTTGTCTCCTTGGGAACCAGCGCAGTTACGGTCAGTTTTAACTTACTGTCGTCTTGAATTTTGGAAATTGGAATCCGCCAGCCCTGCCAGGGTACGGCATAAGTCAATTTTCCGATTACGGGACGGCAGTTTTGTTTTTTGCCGTTGATTTCTGCCTCTGCCGCAAAATGCATACCCAGATTGTTGAGTTTGAATGTGAGGCCGTCTTTTTGCATTTGTGCCGCAATGAAGACCATCCCTTCCCCACTATTGGGAATCGGAGTTTCTACCGTGAATACCTTTTTATCATAATTCTGATAAATGATGACATCCGGTGTCTCTAAAATGCGTTTTGGAACATCTTTATATTGAGCATTTAAATTTACCTGCCTATT
>CAZTDA010000218.1:0-4527 GCA_964612155.1 uncultured Eubacteriales bacterium
TGACACGACCGCCGCGGATCAGCACCACACTGTGCTCCTGCAGATTGTGGCCGATACCCGGGATG
The DNA here is from genome assembly GCA_964612155.1 of uncultured Eubacteriales bacterium. Classification (GTDB taxonomy): domain Bacteria; phylum Bacillota; class Clostridia; order Oscillospirales; family JAKOTC01; genus DAOPZJ01. The sequence goes on from CAZTDA010000218.1 coordinate 66, forward strand.
TAAGAAGTCACTTCCATTCCGTTGGTCAGACGAGTTCTCGCGATCTTGCGGATGGCGGAATTCGGCTTTTTCGGGGTCATGGTCTTGACAGCGACACACACACCGCGTTTTTGCGGGCTGCTCTGATCGATCGGAACCTGCTTTTTCGTGTTCAGACCGCGCAGCAAAGCGGGTGCTTTTGCCTTTTTGACCGTGGTTTGTCTGCCCTTGCGCACCAGTTGGTTAAAGGTTGGCATTGTTTCACCTCCTGTTTTAAGAATGGTTGCCTAAAAATCGCAACCTTGGTATTCTATCACACCGATACCGCTTTTGTCAAACTCTTTCGTTTTTGCCTTCGAAACGGCTTTCGACAAGCTCGATATCGCTGTAACATTCCATGCCTGTGCCTGCGGGGATCAATTTTCCGATAATGACGTTTTCTTTCAATCCCAGCAGCGGATCGCTCTTGCCCTTGATGGCGGCGTCGGTCAACACACGGGTAGTCTCCTGGAAGGAGGCAGCCGAAAGGAACGACTCGGTGGCCAGCGAGGACTTGGTGATGCCCATGATGACCGGATGACAGGTGGCGGGAGCGAGACCCTGTTCGCCCGCCTCAATGCGCTTGCGGATTTCTTCGTTTTCGGTGTCAAAGGCAATCTTGTCGACCGTGGAACCGGGCAGCACATCGGCAGTGCCGGGATTGTCAACCCTAACCTTGCGCATCATCTGTCGGATGATGACCTCGATGTGTTTGTCGTTGATCTCAACGCCCTGCTGGCGGTAGGTGCGCTGCACCTCGGTGATCAGATAATCCTGAACGGCTTCCGCACCCTTAGTCGCCAGCACATCGCCGGGGTTCAAGGCACCTTCGGTCAGCGAATCGCCGATCGTGAGGTAGTCGCCATTATGCACTTTAATGCGGGCGTCATACGGGATCAGATAGGATCTGGATTCGCCGGTCAGCTCGTTCGTAACCACGATGTGGCGGTTGCGGACGACGTCTTGAATCTCGACCACACCGCTGATCTCTGTGACGATGGCGTTATTCTTGGGTCTGCGGGCTTCGAAGAGTTCTTCAACGCGCGGCAACCCCTGTGTGATATCTTCTGCTGAGACGACGCCTCCGGTATGGAAGGTACGCATCGTCAGCTGTGTGCCCGGTTCGCCGATGGACTGGGCGGCAATGATGCCGACCGCTTCACCGATTTGAACGGGTTTGCCGTTGGCCAAGTTTGCGCCGTAACACTTGGAACAGACGCCGTGCTTGGATTTGCAGCCGAGCGTTGAGCGCAGCAAAATCTCGGTGATGCCCGCGTCAATAATGGCCTCGGCGTCACCCGCGTCAATCATCTTGTCGGTGCTCACAATCACCTTACCGGTGTTGGGATCGACAACGGTATTGACGGAATAACGGCCTACCAGGCGCTCGCGCAGACTCTCGATCTTCTCATCCCCGTCGCTGAGTTCGTGGACAAGCAGTCCCTCATTGGTGCCGCAGTCGGTTTCGCGGATGATGACATCCTGGGAGACATCGACCAGACGGCGGGTCAGATAACCCGAGTCGGCGGTACGCAGCGCGGTGTCGGCAAGGCCTTTACGCGCGCCGCGGGAGGAGATGAAGTACTCCAAGATATTCAAACCTTCGCGGTAGTTGGATTTAATCGGAATTTCAATGGTCTGGCGGCTGGTGTTTGCAATCAGTCCGCGCATACCGGCCAGCTGGCGGATTTGGTCTTTGGAACCGCGCGCGCCGGAGTCGGCCATCATGTTGATCGGATTGTATCTGTCAAGATAGTCGTTCAAGGCCTTTGTGACTTCGTTGGTGGTATCGTTCCAGGTCTTTAAAATTGCGGAGGAACGGTCGGCCTTTGACAAGAATCCGCGCTCATAGCGCTTGTTAATGTCGACGATTTTCTTGTCTGCCGCAGCGAGAATCTCTTTTTTCTGCGGCGGAATTTTAACGTCGGAGACCGAGATGGTCAAACCGCTCTTGGTCGAATACTTAAAGCCCTGCGCCTTGATCTTATCCAGCATTTCGGCGGTGACAGCGCTGCCGTGAACCGCAATACACTTGCTGATAATGCTGCCGAGTGCCTTTTTGGTTGCCAAGAAAGAAACTTCGGGCAAAAAGATGTTCTCTTCAACACTGCGATCGACAAAACCGAGATCCTGCGGAATCGGTTCGTTAAAAATCAAAGTGCCGATGGTGGTTTCAACCAGGCGGGTTTTCTTTTCGCCGTTAATGGTTTTAGCGATGCGCACTTTGATTCGGGAGTGCAATGTGATATCGCCGTTGTTATAGGCCATCACGGCCTCGTTTTGATCTTTAAACGCTTTGCCCTCACCGGGTTCGCCGTCTTTTTGAAGCGTCAGGTAATAAGAACCCAACACCATATCCTGTGTCGGAACCGTGATCGGCATACCATCCGAGAGCTTTAACAAGTTGTTGGATGCCAACATCAAGAAACGTGCCTCGGCTTGTGCCTCCGCCGAAAGCGGAACGTGCACGGCCATCTGGTCGCCGTCGAAGTCAGCGTTAAACGCCGAGCAAACCAGCGGATGGAGCTTTAAAGCGCGACCCTCGACCAGCACCGGCTCAAAGGCCTGAATGCCCAAACGGTGCAGCGTGGGTGCGCGGTTCAGCAGAACCGGGTGATCCTGAATGATCAGCTCGAGCGCGTCCCAGACCGGGGCGCCTGCGCGGTCGACCATTTTGCGGGCCGATTTGATGTTGTTTGCCGCGCCGGTTTCGACCAGACGCTTCATCACAAACGGCTTAAACAATTCAAGCGCCATCTCCTTGGGGAGACCGCACTGGTGCATTTTCAGTTCCGGGCCGACGACGATGACCGAACGACCGGAGTAGTCGACACGCTTGCCGAGCAGGTTCTGACGGAAACGTCCCTGCTTGCCGCGCAGCATGTCGGAAAGCGACTTTAACGGGCGGCTCGAAGGGCCGGTCACGGTTCTGCCGCGGCGGCCGTTGTCGATCAGTGCGTCTACCGCTTCCTGCAGCATGCGCTTTTCGTTTCGGATAATGATATCCGGCGCCGAGAGCTCCATCAACTTACGCAGGCGGTTGTTGCGGTTGATGACACGGCGGTATAAATCGTTCAAATCGCTTGCGGCAAAGCGTCCGCCGTCGAGCTGAACCATCGGGCGGATGTCCGGCGGAATCACCGGGACGACCGTCAAAATCATCCACTCGGGGCGGTTGCCGGAAGTACGGAAGGCCTCACAGACCTCAAGCCGCTTTAAAATGCGGAGCTTTTTCTGACCGGAGGCATTTTCTAACTCGGAATGCAGCTGCGTGGAGAGTTCTTCAAGATTAATGCGTTCCAGCAGTTTGCGAATGGCTTCCGCGCCGATGCCGGCTTCGAATTCATTCTCATACTTCTCACGCATGTCCTTGTAGTCCTTTTCGGACAGCAGAGTGCCCACTTCAAGCGGGGTATCGCCCTGATCGGTGACAATGTACGCCGCAAAATAAAGCACTTTTTCGATGCTTTTTGCGGGGATATCCATGATCAGCGCCATGCGGGACGGAATCCCGCGGAAATACCAGATATGTGACACCGGCGCGGCCAGTTCGATATGGCCCATGCGCTCGCGGCGCACTTTGCTGCGAGTGACCAAAACGCCGCACTTGTCGCAGATTTTGCCTTTATAACGAATACGCTTGTATTTTCCGCAGTGGCATTCCCAGTCCTTGGTCGGTCCGAAAATACGTTCGCAGAAAAGTCCGTCGCGCTCGGGTTTTAAAGTTCTGTAGTTGATGGTCTCGGGCTTTTTGACCTCGCCGTAAGACCAGGATCTGATTTCGTCGGGTGAGGCAAGCCCGATTCTTATACTGTCAAAAACATTAAATTCCATACATGTTGCCCCTCTCTTTATTCGTCATCGCCGTCATCGGCGGTATCATCGGAGCTGTCTTCAACAAGTTCCTCTTCGGACTCGAAATTTTCTTCTTCGGTCTCCTCATCGCCGTCGGGCAAATCGGTGTCGTCGACATATTCGGCCTCAAAGACGGGTTCTTCCTGTTCGCGGCTCACGGGCAGAATATCGTCATCGTCAAAGTTTTGCTTCATCGTGATGATATCACCGTTGGCGTCAAGCACTTTTACATCGAGCGCCAGCGATTGGAGTTCTTTAATGAGCACCTTGAACGACTCGGGAATACCCGGCGTCGGGATGCTCTGACCCTTGACAATGGCCTCATAGGTCTTGACACGGCCGTTGCAGTCGTCGGACTTAACCGTCAGAATTTCCTGCAGGGTGTAAGCCGCACCGTAGGCCTCAAGCGCCCAGACCTCCATCTCACCGAAGCGCTGTCCGCCGAACTGGGCTTTACCGCCCAACGGCTGCTGCGTGACCAGTGAGTACGGACCCGTCGAACGGGCGTGGATCTTATCATCAACCAAGTGGTGGAGTTTTAAAAAGTACATGTAGCCGACCGTGATGCGGTTGTCAAACGACTCGCCCG
>CAZTDA010000219.1:0-4506 GCA_964612155.1 uncultured Eubacteriales bacterium
GCCACCGCCAAAGCAATCCTAACGGTAAAAAGCTTACATCCGACCCGAGTATGATTTTTTGGACTTTCATAAGCGCTTGATCGCCGTTTTCTTCTCCGTATACATCAAATCCTATTACGGGATGCCCGTCCAGCGTACCCGGCAGCGTCATTGTCGTCCCTCCACCGAGCCAGGCGGTAATAATAGCATTTCCCATTTCGTCAAGCCGGTATTCAAACTCTCCGCTTTTCCCGGTGATGATCTTTGAGGTTGATTCACGAATGATACTCGGCGGACTTGCGATTGTTGATGAAGTCGACGGTTCAAACGATGGCACGGGGGGACGTGACGAAACAGGGACCGACGGAACCGAACAGCCGGTCAGAAATACGAATATCACTAAGATTACAATGCTTCGCTTCATGCAGCTCCCCCCCGAAAACAACGGACGGCTTATTCCTGATTCAACAAGTCGGTGACAACTTTTCCGTTCACGGTAAACCCGTCGAGTTTACAATTTGAAATTTCCAGATCCGTCAAATTGCACTTGGATATCTTGCCGCCGGTCAGATTCATATCGTTAAAACTGAACCCGCGCATATTGATATTGGAAAACTCGCTGTTTTCGAGGTTTAAATCGCTTAACAAAGCCCCTTTTAAGTTGCTGTGTTCAATTCTGATCCGCTGCGGCTCGCTTTTCGGAATGGTTTCGCCGTCAAATCCGATGAAGGTCGTGACTTCCTCAATCGGCCTTCGGGCGGTTTTCGGCGGTTCGTTCACGGCATATCCGACCGGGATTACCGCAACGGGGCGAAATTTTTTTTCCAGATTGAGTGCGTTCGAAACGCCTTTTTCGTCGAACGCGCCGCACCAACAGGCGGCAAGGCCCTGTTCGGTAGCGCAGAGAAGCAGGTTCTGTATGGCCGCGGCGGTGTCCTGAAGGCAGTATAAACTCCGGCCTCTTTCACCGTATCGAGCGCTTGTCCGTTCAAGATCGGCGCACACCACGATGTTCACGGGCGCTTGTGAAATAAAAAGCTGTCCACCGGAGGACTCGTAAATCTGTTTCTTGAGTTCCGTGTCTTTGATCACATAAAAATGCCACGGCTGACGGTTGCCTCCGCTCGGTGCGGAGCGTGCCGCATCGAGCAGCAGCAGGATCTTTTCCAACGGCACCTCGTCCGACTTAAAATTGCGGATGCTTTTTCTTTTCCATGTAAGTTCGATAAAACTCATAATCAACCCTCCCGATCTTTGTTCGTACATGATGCGTTTGTATTATTCACAACTGTGGATATGCTTACTTATGACGCTGTAACCAAAGTGTTTTAAATGCCGAAAACTTCTCGGGACAGTCCGATAATGCAATAATTTTATCGGCGCAATCTTCGAGTGAATTGCTGAATGTATCAATAGTGATATCATATGTATCCTGCGGGTCCAGTTTCGGCAACAGACTTTCAGCCCATCCGATTTGGCGGTCGCCGCGCTCCTTTTCTCTTCGGCGCAGTTCCTCCAAAGGGCAAGTGACATGAACGAATAAAACAGGATAGTCGCAATCGGGGAATACATTCAAGCAATTGTCCAAAGAAAAATAGATATCTTTCGCAAAAACAGTTTCTGTGATAACGTTCAAACCGTTATCTGAAAACTCCTTTACGCAGCCGAAAAACGCTGACATAATGGGTTTAGGGTCGGCTTTAAACCGAATATCGTAACTTAAGCTGTTCTTTGGCGGAGAAATCTCATTCAGAATATCGCCGGGAAGCAGAAAGTATTGATCCGGAAATCTTGCTTGCAACATTTTTGATAATGTGGTTTTTCCCGAACTGGAAACACCGTTCACTAAAATAATTTTCCCTTTATGCATATTGTCAACTCCGTATAGCAGTATTAACTACGGTATTTATGATACTGCAAATTGGAAATAAATTCAAGCGCTATGCTTCATATTTCTATCTTCCTGAAATCTATATTACAGATAATAAAACAGCGGCATTATGCCGCCGTTCATCTGTATTATTGTTGCTGCATCTGCTTGATCTTCATCAGGTTTACCCGCGTGCTGCGGTCGGCTTCGTCGAGCTTCATGGTGATCACACGGATGGTGGACATAAAATTCGGGATCATCACATATTCGAGGGCATTGACGCGCCTGCGGGTACGTTCAATCTCTTTCGCCATCAGCTGGCAGCTCTTTTCGACCTCGGCTAATTTGATCAGCTTTGCAAAAACCGCCTGCATCCGCTCAAGGGCAAAGTCCAATTCCGCCGAGGTCTGCGCAAGGCCATAGGGCAATGCCGTCTCGACGTTTTCGCGTTTTAATTCAAACACGGGCGTATTGACGCTCATGATGTTGCGTGTGCTGACCTCGACGGAGACGCTCTGCATCGGAAACAGCAGTGCCGATTCCAGCCCCGCCGCGCTCATGACCGCACTGGCGATGACAAAGTTGCCGAACGCCGCAGAGAGTTCTTTTTCGACCTCGAGGCGCAGTTCGCGGTTCTGGCGTACCAGCTCGATGAACTTTTTCACCAGTTCGTCCTGCTTGTCTTTGAGCAGTTTATGACCGCGCTTTGCGGTGGCAAGCCGCCGCTTGAGCTGGGTCAGTTCCATTCTGGTCGGGCTTACGTTGGTGATTGGCATCTGCTCAGTCCTTTTTGGGGTAATATTTCTCGATGAAAACTTCTTTAATGCGTTTTAACTCGGATTTCGGGAAGATGGTCAGCAGTTCCCAGCCGATGTCGAGGGTTTTGTCGATGGTTCTGTCCTCGGTCTCGCCCTGCCCAATATAGCGCTTTTCGAATTGATCGGCGAATTTGGCATAGAGTTTATCCATCTCGGACAGTGCGCCTTCGCCCAAAATGACCGCGAGTTCCTTGGCCTCTTTGCCGCGCGCGTAGGACGAGAACAACTGGTTCATCAAACCGTCGTGATCCTCGCGGGTCTTTCCGGCACCGACGCCTTTTTGTTTCAGACGCGAAAGCGACGGCAGTACATCGACGGGCGGCAAAACGCCCTTGCGGTAAAGATCGCGGGATAAGATAATCTGTCCCTCGGTGATATATCCGGTCAAGTCGGGGATCGGGTGGGTCTTGTCGTCCTCCGGCATCGACAAAATCGGAATTTGGGTGATCGAACCGGTGCGTCCGCGCACTCTGCCCGCACGCTCGTAGATCGAGGCGAGGTCGGTGTACATATAGCCCGGATAGCCGCGGCGGCCCGGAACCTCTTTGCGGGCGGCGGAAATCTCACGCAGCGCTTCGCAGTAATTGGTGATGTCGGTCAAGATGACCAGCACGTGCATGCCCATCTCGTAGGCCAAAAATTCGGCGGCGGTCAGCGCCATACGCGGGGTCGCAACGCGTTCGATGGCCGGGTCGTTTGCAAGATTCATAAATAACACCGTGCGGTCGATGGCACCGGTGGCGCGGAAGTCGCTGATAAAATAGTCGGCTTCTTCATAGGTGATACCGATTGCGGCGAAGACGACGGCAAACTGTGTGCTTGTACCTAAAACCTTGGCCTGACGGGCAATTTGCGCGGCGATGCGCGCATGCGGCAGGCCGGAGCCGGAGAAAATCGGCAGCTTTTGACCGCGCACCAGGGTGTTCAATCCGTCGATGGACGAGATACCCGTTTGGATAAACTCGGACGGAAAATCGCGGGCGGCCGGATTGATCGGGCGGCCGTTGATGTCAAGCCGTTCTTTTGCGATAACCGGTGCGCCGCCGTCACGCGGGTTGCCGAGTCCGTCAAAGACGCGCCCGAGCATATCTTCCGAGACGCCGAGCTGCAAACTCTTACCCAAAAACCGGACGCTGCTGTCGCGCAGGTTGATGCTCTGGGAGCCCTCAAACAGCTGAATCAACGCTTTGTCCTTATTGATTTCAAGTACCCTGCCGCGGCGTTTGTCGCCGTCCTGCGTGGTGATTTCGACCAGTTCGTCGTATTTTACACCCTCGACCTGCTCGACCAGCATCAGCGGCCCGACGATCTCACGGATGGTTTGATATTGCTTATACATCGGTTTGTCCCCCTACTTGGTCTCGCCGAGCGTCGCCGCGGTCTGGCGGCGAATATCTTCGGCGATGCGGTCGAACTCGCGGATTTCATCTTCGGGTATATCTTTTTCACGGGCGAGGTCGTGCAGCACCGGCATCGCCATGATGTCGGAGAGCAGCGCGCCTTTGGTGATCGCCTCTTCGCCCAGTTCATAAAACAAAATTTGATTGCGCAGCATCTTGTACATCTTATGCGGCGAGCAATAGCTGTCGGTCTCGGAGAACGAGTTTTGCTGCAAATAGTCCTCGCGCAGCGACCTTGCGGCCTCAAGGCGGAATTGATCCGGAACCGACAGGGAGTCGATACCGACCAGACGGACAATTTCCTGCAATTCGGCTTCGATTTGAAGCAGTTTCATCGCTTCGGTACGCACGCGCACCCAGTCGGAGCTGACATGGTTGGTGAACCAGTCCTCAAGCCGTTCGAGATATAACGAATAGCTGTTCAGCCAGTTGATGGCCG
>CAZTDA010000220.1:0-4505 GCA_964612155.1 uncultured Eubacteriales bacterium
ACAATAAATCGAAGCCGCTTTTTCGGGCTTTGAGGAATTGACGGCAGAGGCGATAATACCGTCTAAATTTGCGATCGGAAAACAAAACAGCGAATCTACACCGCTTTGGTAATAGGTTTGGATGGTGGACAGCACGCTCCAAACCTCGCCGACGACAAAGCTGCCGGGTTTGAGAGTCTCTGCTTCGCTGTTGAGCCAACCGAGAAAGTCGATACTTTTTTGTTGATCGTCGGTATAATAACTGGTGCAGGCATCCAGACGAAAACCGTCCGCACCCATATCATTCAACCAAAAATCCATGATCTTTGTGATCTCGGCACGAACTTCTTCGCTGTCGAGATTTAAATCGGGCATGCCGGATTGAAAACGACCTTCGTAATATAGGCTCTCGCTTAATTTATGATAACCCACGGTGGGTTTGTCGCTCCAGTTATACCAATTATGATTAGATGAATTGACATCTTTTGCGGAAACGAACCACGTATTATCACTCGAAGTATGATTGACCGGCAGATCGATAATCACTCGAATGCCGCGCTTATGCGCCTGTTCGACCAACGTCTGAAAATCGGCGTTGGTGCCGTATTGGGCATCGACGGTGTAATAATCCGCGACATCGTATTTGTGATAAGAGGGTGACTGCATAATCGGCATCAGCCAGATACCGTTAAAGCCCATGTCCGTAATATAGTCGAGCTTCTTAGTCACGCCGTTCAAGTCGCCGATGCCGTCGTTGTTGGAATCGTAAAACGAATAGACGAATATCTCGTACCAGTTGCGGTAATCGTCGTCGGGTGCGGTGATTGTTTTTGGCGCACAGCCGGAAAATGAGAGTATTATAATTATAACTGACAGGAATGCTGAAATGAGTTTCTTCATTGCTTATCCCCCCATACAATCATAATATAAACAAAAAATCCCCGCAACAACCGTTACAGGGATTAAATTTCATTAAATTGCGGTGTCTGTGGGCTTTACCCGGGTGCTGCGTTTCTTTTCGGACGCGGGAATCCGGATGACCTGCGGGGTGCGGGAGGTGTCGTGCTCAACCTTGATACGGCTCTTGCCCTCCACACAGTCCTTGGTCACAATCACCTTGCTGATGGTATGGTCGGACGGGACTTCGTACATCGGATTCGCAAGGACATCTTCGACGATGGAACGCAGTCCGCGCGCACCGGTACGACGCTCGATGGCTTTATCCGCAATTGCGGCAAGTGCATCCGTCTCGAATCCGAGTTCGACGTTGTCCAACTTGAACAATTGAATAAACTGCTTGACAATGGCGCTTTTCGGCTCGGTGAGAATGCGAATGAATGCGTCGCGGTCAAGCGCTTCAAGCGTAGAGATGATGGGAATACGCCCAACCAACTCCGGGATTAAACCGTATTTGATCAAGTCCTGCGGGATGACCTGCGCCAAAAGCGCGTCGTATCCCTCACTCTTTTTGTTTAGGATGTTTGCGTTAAAACCCATTGAGGTGCTGTTGACGCGTCGTTCTATGATTTTTTCGATGCCGTCAAACGCGCCGCCGCAGATGAACAAGATATTCGAAGTGTCGATCTGGATGAATTCCTGCTGCGGATGCTTTCTGCCGCCGGTCGGGGGCACATTTGAAACAGTACCCTCGAGAATCTTCAGCAACGCCTGCTGAACGCCCTCACCGGAAACATCTCGTGTGATCGAGGTGTTTTCGCTTTTGCGGCTGATTTTATCGATCTCGTCGATATAGATGATGCCCTTTTCTGCCAGTTCCACATCGTAATCCGCCGCTTGAATCAAGCGCAGCAAGATGTTTTCGACATCCTCACCGACATAACCGGCTTCGGTCAGGGTTGTGGCATCCGCAATGGCAATCGGGACTTTGAGTTTACGCGCCAACGTCTGCGCCAAAAAGGTCTTTCCGACACCGGTGGGTCCGAGCAGCAGAATGTTTGATTTTTGCAATTCGATGTCGCTCTCACCGCGCAAAAAGATGCGTTTATAATGGTTATACACTGCGGTCGACAGGGTCTGTTTGGCGCTCTCCTGGCCGATCACGTATTCATCAAGATATGCTTTGATTTCCATGGGCTTCGGCAGCGGTTCGCCGCCGTCACGGATGGTCGGTTTTTTTACGCTTTCGTTGATTTCGCCGTTGATGAGATTGTGGCACAGCGTGATGCACTCGTTGCAGATATAGACGCCCGGACCTGCGATGATCCGGTCGACCTCCTGCGTACTGCGGTTACAAAACGAACAACGCGGCAACTTAGGGTCTTCGAATTTCGGCATGTTCCCTCCGTCGGCTTATCGTTTTGTCATGACCTTATCGATCAAGCCGTATTCAACCGCCTGCTGTGCGGACATAAAGTTATCCCGGTCGGTGTCGCTTGCAATGACTTCAATCGGCTTGCCGGTGCGTTCGGCGAGAATCCGGTTCAGATTTTCACGTGTACGCAGAATGTGTTCGGCGTGAATCTTGACATCGGAGGCCTGACCCTGTGCACCGCCCATCGGTTGATGGATCATAATCTCGCTGTTGGGCAGCGCAAAACGCTTACCCTTGGTACCCGCGGCAAGCAAAAACGCGCCCATGCTGGCTGCCATGCCGATGCAGATGGTCGAGACGTCGCATTTGATAAACTGCATGGTATCGTAGATCGCAAAGCCCGCAGTGACCGAGCCGCCCGGGCTGTTGATATAAAGCTGAATGTCCTTTTCCGGATCTTGCCCTTCAAGGAAAAGCATCTGCGCGACCACCAGTCCGGCGGTCACTTCATTGACCTCTTCGCCCAACATGATGATGCGATCACTCAGAAGCCGTGAATAGATGTCGAAACTGCGTTCACCGCGTGCGGTCTGTTCAATGACCATTGGGACTAAACTCATACGAATACCTCCATAATCGATCTGTATCTCTCTATTTTTAACGCGCCCGCTTAGAGTTATTCCGCTTTATCGGCGGCGGGCTCTTTCTCTGTGGTCTCTTTTTTGGCTGTTTTCTTTGCCGGAGCTTTTTTGGGTTTTTCCTCGGATGTTTCGCCCGATTTGGACTTTTCATCGGCGGGCTTTAAGACAACCGCTTTTTTGACGAACTCATAGGCCTTCAGGGTTTTCATATCTTCGCGCATGTCCTCGGCGGAGACGACCTTTTTCAGCTCGTCGACACTGCGGCCATACTTTTCGGCTTCTTTGACAAATTCGGCTTCGATTTCTTCGTCGGTGACTTCGATTTTTTCGAGTTCGGCGATCTTTTCGAGAGCTAATGTGCTCTTGACACGGGATTCGCCCTGCTTTTTAAATTGAGCGCGTAGATCGTCAATGCTCATTCCGGTCAGCTGCATGTAGTGTTCGATCGAAATGCCCTGCATACGCATGCGGTAGTCAAAATCCTGCATTGCTCTGTCGGCTGCTGATTCATACATGACCTCGGGGATGTCGCCCTTGACCAGTTCGCAGAGTTTCTCGGTGACTGCCATGCCGACCGCGTCGTCGGCTTTGTCTTCCTTGGTCTTTTGCAGACGGTCACGCACGGAGTTTTTATATTCATCAACATTATTGAATTCACTGATATCTTTGACGAATTCGTCGTCAAATGCGGGGATTTCTTTCTTTTTGACTTCGTGCAGTTTGGTCTTAAAGACCGCGGCTTTGCCCGCCAACTGCTCAGCACCGTATTCGTTGGGGAAGTCGACATTCACGTCGAATTCGTCGCCCGCGATGTGTCCGACGATTTGATCCTCGAAACCCGGAATGAATGCGCCGGAGCCGAGGTTGAGGTCGTATTTATCGGATTTTCCACCTTCGAACGCTACGCCGTCAACAAACCCCTCGAAAGCGATAGAGGCGATATGGCCGTTTTCGGCTTTACCGTCAACGGTCAGAATGCGGGATCCCCGCTCACGCGCTTTGTCGATTTCGGCTGTGATTTCTTCTTCTGTAACTTCAGCCGAGGGCTTTTCTACTTCAATGCCCTTGTATTCGCCGACTTCGATGGTCGGTTTTGTCCAAAGTACGGCCTTAAATTCGACGCCTTCTTTGCCTATGGACTCGATATTGAGTTCGGGGCGCGAAACGGCGATCAGTTCGGCTTCTTTGACAGCATCTTCAACCGCTTGGGGGTACAGCGCATTGAAAGCGGTCTCGTAAAAAGCGCCTTGTCCGTAATATTGCTCAAGCAGTTTTCTCGGGGCTTTGCCCTTGCGAAACCCCGGAATCGCCATTTTATTGCGATCCTTGAGATAGGCCTTGTCGGTGGCCTCAGCAAATGTCTGTGCATCGATTGTAATGGTCAGCTCGTATTTATTGTTTTCGAGCATGGTTTTGGTCTTCAGCATAGTCGCCCTCCTATAAGCGGTAAATCATTATAATTATAACATATCGAGCCCTAAAATACAATAGAAAACGCCAATATAGTGAAGCCACTTTTTAAATCAAACCCGAAAATTAACGGTTATTAGCTTTACATTTGGTAAAACCACTTATTTGACCTTGAAAGAAGGTGGTTTTACGATAGTTGCCCT
>CAZTDA010000221.1:0-4504 GCA_964612155.1 uncultured Eubacteriales bacterium
CCATTCCCGAGATCGATGGCTTCAAGCCCTCGCATCGAAAGCTCTTGTACACCATGTACAAGATGGGGCTTTTGGGGGGTTCGTTGACAAAATCGGCCAATGTTGTAGGTCAGACCATGCGCCTTAATCCGCATGGGGAGCTTGCCATCTATGACACGATGGTGCGCATGACCCGCGGCAACGAGTCGCTTTTAGTGCCTTATGTCGAATCCAAGGGCAACTTCGGCAAGGCCTATTCCCGCGATATGGCCTGCGCCGCTTCCCGGTATACCGAGGTCAAACTGACTGAGGTCTGCAAAGAACTGTTTGCCGAAATCGACAGTGACACGGTGGAGTTCGTCGACAATTACGACTCCACCACCACCGAGCCGGCATTGCTTCCGGTTCGGTTTCCGAGTATTTTGGTCAATTCCAATACCGGCATTGCGGTCGGTATGGCGAGCAATATTTGTCCTTTTAATTTAAAAGAGGTCTGTGAGACCGCAATTGCCTTGATAAAAAATTCCAGTCATGATATAATTCAAACACTCGTCGCTCCCGATTTTCCGGGCGGGGGGTTATTGTTGTATGACAGAGCGGCGCTGGAGGAAATTTACAACACCGGACGCGGAAGTATTAAAGTCCGCTCCGTCTATATTGCCGACAGCAAAGAAAACCGAATCGAGATTACCCAGATACCGCCGACCACCACCGTAGAGGCCATTATCGACAAGATCGTCGAATTGGTCAAGGCAGGAAAAATCAAAGAGATTGCCGACATCCGAGACGAGACAGACCTTAACGGCCTGCGACTCACGATCGATTTAAAGCGCGGCACCGACCCCGATGCGCTGATGGCGCGGCTCTTTAAATCCACGACACTCGAAGATACCTTTTCGGCTAATTTCAACGTATTGATCGGGGCTACGCCGATGGTCATGGGTGTCAAAGAGCTGCTGTCTGAATGGACGGCATTCCGGGTGGAATGCATCAAGCGCAGAATATTTTTTGACTTAAAAAAGCGCAAAGATTTATTGCACTTGCTGCGCGGCTTGGAACTGATTCTTCTCGACATTGACCGTGCCATCGCCACTGTGCGCAACACCAAGGAAGAAGCAATGGTCATCCCGAATTTGATGGCGGAATTCGGCATCGATAAAATACAGGCCGACTATGTCGCCGAGATCAAGCTGCGCAACCTCAACCGTGAATACATCTTAAAACGGCTTGCCGATATTGAAAAACTTGAAGCCGAAATTGCGGAACTGGAACTGGATTTTAAGTCCAAACAGCGTCAACTCAACATCATTATTCGTGAACTTGAGGAGATTATAAAAAAATACGGCGCACCCCGCAAAACGCTCATCCTCGAAAAAGGTGAAGCTGCTGCGGCTGAAACCGCCGAGCCCGAAATGCCCGATTATCCGGTCACGGTATACTTCACCCGCGAAGGGTATATCAAAAAGCTGACCGCGATGGCTGTCAAGAACGCCGGAGAACATAAACTAAAAGACGGAGATGCGATCATCTCGACTTTCGAGACCACCAACAACAGCGAGATACTGGTACTCGGTGACCATCAAAACGCCTATAAAGCGCGGCTTTACGAATTCGAGGACGGCAAGTCCTCGGCTTTGGGCGACTATCTCCCGGCTAAGTTGGGCTTTGAAGACGGTGAAAGCATTGCGTTTTTCACCTGTATCACCGAATACACCGGTGCGCTGTTGTTCTTTTTCGAGAACGGGAAAGCCGCCAAGGTAGATTTGGGAAGCTATGCGACAAAACAAAACCGCCGAAAACTGCTCGGCGGCTACAGCGGTGCAAGCAAAGTTATCGGCATTTGGCAGCTGAAAGAGAACGAACCGTTAAATTTTGCGGTTTATACCAACGACGAGCGTTGTCTGGTTTTTGATACCGACTTGCTTGAAGCAAAAGCCAGCCGTGATACCATCGGCGTCACGGTCATCAATCTCAAAACGGGCAGAAAAGTAAAGAAAGTGACCTTGATTCAACGCATGACAAAGAACATGGAGGCCTATAAGGTTTTCTCTTTGCCGCGCGCCGGCACACCGATCAAAACCGAACAGCTTGGGCTGACCTGATATGGAGGATAAAACCGTGACAGAACATAAAGAATATACCCAAGGGGTAAACGAGCTCGTCAGCCGCGCCGGAAAATACTTAGGCGAAACAGTCGCAAGCAATATGATGACAATCGACCGCCTCAGTGAAATGAGTATGAGCGACGAAGAGCGAAAACTGGTCGGAAAATTACTTGAAAACAATTTGCGTCTTCTCCGGTTTATGCGTTTATATACGACTTTTGCGCTGTATAAATACGGAACAGAGGATTTTTATCCCAAAAACAGTGATATTGCGGAGCTGCTTACATCGATATGCCGCCAGACGCGCGAAGTTCTCGGCGATACGGTAATCCTTGAAGCGAGCATTCCCGATGTGCCGGTTGTCACGGTGGCGGACTGTAAGAACCTGAGGAGATGCATTCTCGCATTGCTCTCGAACGCCGTTCACCACTGTGAAAAACGTGTTTGCCTTTCGTTGAAAAAGACGAAAGAAGGTTTAGAGATATCTGTATCGGACGATGGGAAAAAGGTCGATAAGATCATGAAGCAGCGCATCGAAGAAGGACTTTCGGGCGGCGTCAACAATGTCGACGGCAGCGGAATGGGACTTGCAATCGCTGCTATGATAATAAAATCACACGGCGGAGAATTGAAATTTATTCCGCATAAGAGCGGAAATGAATTTTTAATCACAATGCCCGAGCGGGTTGACAACACACTCATGTTTTCGTCGGGAATTCCGGAATACGGTGAACGTTATAATCCCGCAGTTGTAGAACTGTGTGAGTTCTATTTTAAAAATATCGAAGATCGGGAGTGATAAAACATGCCCTTTGGATATTATATGGGGTTTGACCAGTGGTATTTTATCCTGATTCTCCCTGCGATCATCATTTCGTTGATCGCACAAATCGCAGTCAAATCCACTTTTTCAAAATATTCAAATATCCGCACTATGCGGGGTTTGACAGGCGCGCAGGCCGCCGAGGCGGTGCTGCGAAAAAACGGTGTTGTCGGCGTGAGGATCGAGCAAATCAGCGGTCAGCTGACCGACCACTACGACCCAAAAACCAATGTAATCCGGCTGTCCGACTCGGTTTATAACTCCAATTCGATTGCGGCGGTCGGCGTTGCGGCACACGAGGCAGGTCATGCCGTCCAATATGCCGAGGAGTATGTTCCGATTAAAATCAGAAGCGTCATCTATCCGGTGGCGCAGGCGGGTTCGTATTTGTCTTGGATATTAATTTTATTCGGTCTTTTTATGAACTTCTCGGGTTTGATTTTTGCAGGGATTATCGCATTTTCGGCTGCGGTGTTGTTCCAATTGGTAACACTCCCGACCGAATTCAATGCCTCGAAACGGGCGATTGAAGGCATCCGATCCACTTACAGCTTGGACGAAGAAGAGACCAAAGGCGCAAAAGCGGTTTTAACCGCGGCGGCGATGACCTATGTGGCTGCGGTGATTGTATCGGTTGCACAACTGCTGCGGTTGTTGCTGTTATTCGGAGGCCGGCGGAGAGATTAAGTATAAATTGGAATTTATTCCAAATGCATAAAACCCCTTTATTTCCTCACAAATTCGTGTTATAATGCATAGGCGAAACGGTTGATGGCCGTATGAAATCGCGGGGTTTTTAAACCCGAGACTTGAAAGGATGGTGCTTACTTTGAAAAAGACACGTTTCTTCGCGTTAATATTGGCTCTTATCATGGTTGTGGTCATGTTTGCGGGCTGCGGCGGCGGAGATGAAGAAAGCAGCGAACAGATCTCATCTGAATACTCAATGGTTTCTGTTGAGCCGACTTACGTTAAAAAAGCAGAAAAATGGACTGCAGAGCATTCCGATGTCAGTGGTTGGATGTTCTCGAGCATTGCTGACTATGTATTTTATGCAACCGAAGATCCGGATAATGACAGCGCAGCTTATATGCAGTTCTGGGATAAGCTCACAGACGGAAAAACACTTGAGCAGGTAATGCAGGCGTTTATTGACGACATCAATAACAACTCCTATTACAACAGCCAGAATTGGATTATTTCGACTCCGCAGAAGGTCACTTTCGGCGGAAAAGAATCCTATGAGATCTCTATGGATTATGCGATTCAAACACGCGCCGCGCGTCACTATCGTGTGTATTTTACCCAGCTTGACGACGAAGTGTTTATCTTCAACAGCAGCTATACAATTCGTGATGAAGCCAGAGACGAGACCCCGATCGACAATTTGGTCAAGTCCGTCACCTTCGTCCCGATGGCATAAGTCAATTTAATTCGACGTTGCAACGAAAGGCGGCTCTTTGCGGAGCCGCCTTTTTTGTTGCCCGTCTATATAGGGAACCTTATAAAACTCATTTTCGTAATCAAAGAATGGCTTATAAACAAGAGGGTTTTTAGAGATTCCCTATAGTAAAACCACTTTAAATTCAAGGTAAAT
>CAZTDA010000222.1:0-4496 GCA_964612155.1 uncultured Eubacteriales bacterium
CTTTTCATATAAAATGCTGTCCCAGATTGAATAATTGCGCTCGGGGTTGCGCCACATATTTTCGATGCTGATTTCCTCCATCAGCCCGGTTTCGCGCATCCCGTGAGCGCCACCCACCCACATCCGGATCTCCGACGAGGCGTTGCCGCCCAATACGGGCCTGTCATGCATCAGCACGACTTTAGCACCTCTGCGCGCCGCCGAGATCGCCGCGCACATTCCGGCAAGCCCGCCGCCGACGACGCAGACATCCGCACGGTGCTGTAATTCTCTCAATTCTCCGGTCATCATTTCTCTCCTTCATGAGCCAGCATAAACTGGACATTCATGCTGTCTTTTCTGGATTTGTCGGGCGCGAATGCACAGAGCAGGGCAACGACTTTGCCGCCGTCAAAAACCAGCTGCGGACGCTCCAGCAAATCGGCGTGCTGCTGCTCTCCGTCCGCCCAAACAAAATCCAACGTAAACGCGAGCGGATTCGCGGACGGCTGCCAGTCAACGCCGTTGCCGGATTCAAACAAAGCGACGGACACAGCACCGGTTTTGTTGAAATACCCGTGAAAATCCTTGACGAGCGCATAAAACCGCCCGTTTTCATACCAGATATAGGGGTCTTCGACCGACCACGGGTTTTCGGGATTGATCATAATCGGGCCTTTGATTTTCTCAAACGGCCCCAAAGGATGCTCCGCCCGGGCGACACCGCAGACCACCGCTCCGCCCGCCGGAGGCACACCCTCCGCAACCCCTTTGTACACCATATAAATTTTGCCGTCGCCGCCCACAGTCACGGTCGGATTGCTGACCATCAGCCCGTCCCAGGAACCGGGTGTCACCTCGATCACCGGGATATCGGATGAATGCCACGGCCCCGCCGGATGCTCCGCCCAAGCCACCCCGATGCGCTGGTTGTTTCGGTGCGACCACCAGTGTGCATCATGCAGCGCATAAATCGCTTGCCCGCTCGAAGCACTGTTTTGCATAAAGTAAAGATAATAAAGGCCGCCGTACCTCAGCATGGTCGGATTGTGAAAAACCTCCGCACGGTTTCCCGTCAGCGTGATTTCGCCGGTATACCGATAAGGCCCATCGGGCGAATCGGACACCGCATGTCCGAGGGAAGAATCCGTCACCCACGCTTCAAAGCTCTTTTCTTTGGGCCATTTTGAAAAAATCATATGAAACAGCCCGTCGCCGTCGTCCTTTTGCACCGTCGCGCACCAGACGAAAAAGCCGTCAAGCGCGAAAACCGCGTGACGCTGTAACGGCAGGATTTCGGCATTAAAATTCATTGCTCCACCTCCGGAATGGTTTGCTTCTATCAAAATATAAGCTTTTCCCGTTCGGCTGTCAATTGTTTAAAGTACCTGTGTGGTTATATGACCGTCACAATGGCATCGGAAATGCAGGCGGATAATATCCGCCCCTACGTTCACCGGTCCCCCAATATCCATTTACCATTTTCCAGCCACCATCATTCCACCGTGACCGACTTGGCGAGGTTGCGCGGCTTGTCGATATCGCAGCCGCGCTGTAAGGCCACATAATACGCGAATAATTGTAACGGCACAACACTCAGCGATGGCAGCAAAACCGCATGGGTCTCGGGCACCGTGATCACGGCGTCGGCGATTTTACTCATTTTTTCCTTGCGTCCCTCGGTGGTCAGCGCCATCACCTCCGCGCCCCGCGCTTTGACCTCGACAATGTTGCTGACGGCCTTGTCAAACAGCGGCGCATAGGTCCCGAGCGCAACCACCAGCGAACCCGGTTCGATCAGTGAAATTGTGCCGTGCTTGAGTTCGCCGGAGGCGTACGCCTCGGAGTGTATGTAAGAAATCTCTTTTAATTTCAACGACCCCTCGAGCCCCATGGCATAATCGAGATTGCGACCGATAAAGAAAATCGAGTTATGATTGAAATAACGCGAGGCGAAATACTGGATGTCCGTGACCTGCGCCAGCACCGTGTTCATCTTCTCCGGCAGTGTCAAAATCGCGGTTAAAATCTCTTGATATTGCACACAATCAACCGCTCCGAGCAAATCGGCGATATAAAGCCCCAATAAATCCATCAAAACCAGCTGCGTACTGTACGCTTTTGTAGTTGCGACCGCGATCTCCGGACCTGCCCAGGTGTAGAGCGTATAGTCGGCGTTACGTGCAATCGACGATCCGACCACATTGACCAGCGCAAGCGTTTTCGCGCCCCGCCGCTTGGCTTCGCTCATGGCTGCCATGGTATCCAGCGTCTCGCCCGATT
Source organism: uncultured Eubacteriales bacterium (assembly GCA_964612155.1). GTDB lineage: Bacteria > Bacillota > Clostridia > Oscillospirales > JAKOTC01 > DAOPZJ01. Next base: position 2,263 of record CAZTDA010000222.1, read on the forward strand.
GGCTGATCACGACGACGAGGGTGTTTGCCCCCGCGAGCGGTTCGCAGTATCGGAATTCCGAGGCCAACACAACTTCGACCGGAACGCGCAATAACTTTTCCCAGATGTATTTGCTCACCATGCCGACATGGTAAGAAGAGCCGCAAGCAACGATATAGATGCGGGATAACGCTTTAAAATAGTCAGGTAAAATACAAGCCAGTTCGGGCATGATAATCCGATTTTCTTTGACACGCGGTGAAACGGTGCGCCGGACGGCCTCGGGCTGTTCCAAAATCTCTTTGTACATAAAATGGGGATGCCCGCACTTTTCCGCCGCCGTGATGTCCCAATCGACGGTGCGACGGGTCTTTTCGACCGGCACCAGTTCGCTGTTATACACGTCAATGCCGTCCGCGGTCAAGACGGCGATCTCGCCATCTTCCATATAGCTGACCTCGCGGGTGTAGCGGATCATCGCGGTCACGTCGGAGCCGATAAAGTTGAAGCCGTCGCCGTAGCCGAGAATCAGCGGGCTGTCTTTTCTTGCGGCGATCAAAGCGCCGGGGTAATCGCTGCATAAAATCCCGAACGCATACGAACCCTCGATGCGGTGCAGGGTACGCGAGACCGCTTCGAGCATGTCGTGACATTCGTTATAATAGAGTTCGAGCAGCTGCGCGGCGACCTCGGAGTCGGTGTCGGAGGTGAATTTGACGCCTTTTTTGAGCAGCGCGTCTTTGATCTCCATGTAATTTTCGATGATGCCGTTATGTACGAGCGCGATGTTGCCCGAAGCGCTGACGTGCGGGTGGGCGTTGACGTCGTTGGGTTCGCCGTGAGTCGCCCAGCGGGTGTGGCCGATGCCCAAAGTCCCGTCGAGGTCTTTCCCGCCGTTCATAAGGTCGGAAAGCACCGACAGGCGGCCCTTGGCCTTTTTGATAAACAGTTTACCGTCATCGGTTCGAATTGCGATACCGGCGGAGTCATAACCCCGGTATTCCATTCGCTCCAGACCGTCCAATAAAATGGGCGCAGCCGGTTCATTACCGACAAACCCGATGATTCCGCACATAAATAATACCCTCCAAAATAGAAAATAGATCAATGAAATTGAGAAATGGTGACGAAAAGATGTAAAATCTGTAATTTAGTATATGACAAACGCATGCCGTTGTTGTGGTGGCGTGTTTAGCATTTTTATGCGATTTCAGTTTACCACATCCTGCATATTTATTCAAGTAAAATAAATCGCCGCCTCCAATGTCGAAGGCGGCGAAATTAATTAGATTAAGCACTCATTCTTGAACAAAATGTTTCTTTGCATAAAAGATATAGATAACAATCCCTGCGGCGACCACAATGCAAAGGATGATGATTGCAATGGTGAAGCCCGTGTTTGTTTTAACAGGACTGCTGCTGACCGTAACAATTTCTCCGGTTTCGCGGTGCGCAACCCCGATCAAAGTCGGATATTCATAACCCAAGTCACTTCCGCCGAATTCCCATACATTGACCAGATCCCAATCGGTAAATCCATCGCTCTGCTTCATTTGCGCGTCTGTCAACGCCACCGCCTGACCGGATACATCCGCACCGTTGATTCCGCCGGCAGCGGCTTCTTTGAGGTAATATGAGTCGTTGACTGCTCCGGATGTAAACCAGCAATTGATTCCACCGGTCCACCCTGCGATACCGCCCGTCTTTGTTATCCCTTGAACCTTTGCGGTGTTGTAACAATTGTCGATTGCACTTTTAACGCTTCCGTAACTTGAAATATCTCCCGTAATGCCGCCGACGCTTTTTGTTCCCTTGACCGTGCCGGTGTTGTAGCAATTGGTTATTGTGCAGGAAATGGCCCACCCTGCCACACCGCCGGCATAATCACCCGGACCTTCAACCGCATTGATATTGTAACAATTACTGATAGTGCATTGATTGGCGTATCCCGCCACACCCCCGTTAATTCTTTGTCCGCTGACCATTCCCGTATTACAGCAATTACTGATTTTACAGGCGACAGCCGAACCCGCAACACCGCCGTTTTGAATCCCCGATCCCGTAACTGCTCCCGTGTTATAACAGTTCTTTATTACAACAGGTCTGGCGGGATCCGAGATGGCGTATCCGATCACGCCGCCGATACCGTCATTTATTCCTTCGCCGGCAATTCCGACGACCGGTCCCGAATTGTAACAGTCGGAAACAACACCGCCGTTCAGATAACCCACGACACCGCCGACAGCGCGGTTACC
>CAZTDA010000223.1:0-4472 GCA_964612155.1 uncultured Eubacteriales bacterium
GATGTCGGCGCTGTCGCGCATGGCATTTTCCGACCACCGCAAAGTGGAAGTCGGCTCGGGCGATTTTATCATCATCTCCGCCACCCCGATTCCGGGCAACGAGCGCATGGTCACCAAAATCGTCAATCGGCTGCTAAAGCTCGGCGCCGATGTGATTTATGAGCGCATGTACGATGTGCATGTCTCCGGTCACGCCTGTCAGGAAGAGCAAAAACTGATGATATCGCTGGCAAAACCGACTTACTTTATGCCGGTGCACGGCGAATTCAAACACTTAAGGCGCCACTCCGAAACCGCAGAGACAATCGGAATTCCGCGCAAAAACATTTTGATCGGCGAAAACGGTGCGATCATCGAAGTCGGCAAAAACGGCATCTCGATTGTGGGCACTGTTCCGGCGGGCAGAGTGTATGTCGACGGGCTCGGTGTCGGCGATGTCGGCTCGGTGGTACTGCGTGATCGCCGCTTGCTGTCGCAGGACGGTATCTTGACGGTGGCTGCCGTTATTGATATAATGAATCCGCGGCTGGTAGTCGGCCCCGAGATCACTTCACGGGGTTTTGTGTTTATCAAAGAATCCGAACAGCTGCTTGAAACACTGCGCGTCGAGACGGTTCGCATCATCGAAGAACTGGTCAAACGCGACGTCAACGACATCAATATCTACCGAAACGAAATCAAAGAAGCGCTTTCAAAGCGCATTTATTTCTCGATGAAACGCAGTCCCATTGTGGTGCCGATCATCATGGCGATGACGCTTTAACAAATTTAAAAGGATGTAAAAGGAGGTGTCCGGTTGGAGATCACAGGGTGCAACAAAGAATCGTTTTTTCTGTTGAAACAGCTGATTCTCGAATCCGACTCGGTGATCGTCAGCGGACACAGGAATTCCGATTTCGATACGCTCGGCGCTGCCTACGGTGTTTTTTGCCTTGTCAGGGGACTGGGCAAGAACGCCGCCATCGTCGTGAACGACGAAACCAATTTGGCGAGTGCGATGGTCGAAAAGATCAAAGCTGCCGAGGCAGAGCAGATCTTTATTACCCCTGAACACGCCAGAGAACTGGCGCACCGGGATGTGCTGGCGATTGTCACCGACACCAATCGTGCCTCGCTGCTCGAGTGCCCGTTTTTTTTCGAGCTCTGCGATAAAGCGGTGATTATTGACCATCACCAGCTGCGCAGCGATCTGACCGATTATCCCGGACTGTTTATTCACAACGAACGCGCATCCTCCACCTGCGAAATGGCTGCGGAGCTGTTCTCTTATTCCGAGATGACCCCCTCGACGGTGCTTTGCGAAGCGCTTGCGGCGGGGATTATGCTCGACACCCGTGATTTTACCCAAAAGATCACGCCCAAGACCTTTTTTGTGGCCGGATCGCTGTTTGCAATGGGCGCGGACATCGCCGGTACCCGCAATCTGTTTGACTGCTCTTTGGAGCATTACCGCGAGCGAACAAAGCTGGTGCTGTCGGCCAAAATGGTCAACGACTGCGCGATTGCCGTAGCCGGCAGAAATCAACCCGGCGTGCGCGTATTGGCCCCTCAGGCGGCCAACGAGTTGCTGACCATCAAAGGCGTTAAGGCCTCGTTTGTCATTTATCGAGGTGAGGGTGAGACCTGCATCTCGGCGCGGTCTTACGGACAATTTGACGTCGCGGCGATCATGGAGCAGATGGATGGCGGCGGCAACACCACCATGGCGGCAACCCAACTGCCCGGTGTGGGCAGATACGCGGCGATGCGGCGGCTGGAACGCGTGATAAAAGCATATACCGATATCGGAAAAGACATTGATAACGAGGAAACCGAAGAGGAGTCATCAAACTGACCCACAGGCGAGAGGAAAGGACAGCTATATGAAAGTAATGTTAAAAGTCGATGTGAAGAGCGTCGGAAAAGCGGGAGAGATTATCAACGCCAAAGACGGCTATGCACGCAATTTTTTAATCCCGAGAGGCATGGCGGTTGAAGCCTCGCCCGAGATCTTAAAAGAAGTCGCCGCAAAGACGGCTTCGTTGGAACACCACGCCAAGGAACTGCGTCAGGCAGCCGTGGAGCACGGCGCTAAATTAGACGGCGCGACGGTTGAAATTACGGCGCGGGGCGGCGCGAACAAGCTGTTCGGCGCAGTCACTTCCGCCGAGGTCGCACAGGCGATTACGGCGGCGACGGGCATTGAAGTAGATAAAAAGCGGGTCACGATCCCCGAGATCAAGACCTACGGCGATTATACGGCCTGCATCAAACTGCACCCCGAGGTGACGGTCAACGTCAACCTGAAAATACTCAGACAGGAATAATCAGATCAGGACGAAAGGATGGGCGGATTCATGAAGCCCACGGAGTATTCCGCATCGGCATCGGCAATTGAAATCGTACCCGGCATGCCCTACAGCATTGAGGCCGAACAGGCGGTGCTGGGCAGTGCGCTGCTCGACGACAGCTGCCTGACTTCGGTGCTTGAACGGCTGCGTGAGGAACATTTTTATTATCCGCTGCATCGCAAAATCTACGTCGAGATCAAAGATGCTTTCGAGACCTCCAAAAAGCCCGATTTTATCATTGTGCTGAACGCGCTCTCGGGCGAGACCGACATGGCCAACGAGGAATTGAAGGAGTACTTACTAAAAATCTGCGGCATTGTGCCGACGCTTTCCAATGTGACGGCTTACATCAAAATTGTCCTCGACAAGTTTTATATGCGCACGCTGTACGCCGCGTCCAAAGACACCATCGACAGCATCTCCTCGGGCAGCGAGGAGGCCGATTTTGTTCTGGAGCGCGCCGAACAGCGTATTTATGACATTCGGCAGGGGCGCGACTATAAAGGCCTCGTGCCGATCAAGAGCATTTTGGGCGACGTGTTTGACGAGATCGATGCCCGCGCCAAACTGAAAAAGAACATCCGCGGCATCGCTACCGGCTATGGCGATTTGGATCGGGCGCTTTCGGGTCTGAATAAATCGGACATGGTGGTACTTGCGGCGCGTCCCGGCGTGGGTAAATCGGCGTTCGCCATCAACATCGGGCAAAACGTAGCGGCCTCCGGCGAAGGCGCCGTCTGCGTGTTTTCGCTTGAAATGAGCAAGGAACAGATTGTGCAGCGTATGTTGGCCGCCGAGTCCAACTTAGCGCTTTCTTCGATTTTGACCGGACAGCTGAATGGCGACGAGTGGACAAGTTTTGCCGCCGCCGCGGGGGTGCTGGCCAAAATGCCTTTTTATATCGACGACACCGCCGGTATCACGATCAGCGAGATTAAGGCGCGGCTGCGCAGAATCCCGAATTTGGCGCTGGTGATCATCGACTATTTGCAGCTGATGCAGAGCGGACGGCGCATTGACAACCGCGTGGTCGAGGTCAGTGAAATGACCCGCGCCACCAAGATTATGGCCAAGGAACTGAATGTGCCTGTTATTTTAATTTCGCAGTTATCACGCGGAACCGAACAGCGGGGCGCCAAAAACCGCCGCCCGATGTTGTCGGATCTGCGCGAATCCGGCTCAATTGAGCAGGATGCGGATGTGGTCATGTTTTTATACCGAGAAGATTATTACGACAAACTGGCCGAGAGCGGTAATCAAGCCGAATGCATCATCGAAAAGAACCGCCACGGCGCGACAAAGACGATCATGTTATATTATCACGGGGCTTCGACCAAGTTTGTGTCGGCGGCGTTTGAAGGACCCCCACCCGAACAATGATTCAGAAGATTACAAGATTCATTGATAAAAACGAGCTTTTTGCCCAATACGATCATTTTTTGGTCGCCTTTTCCGGCGGCGCGGATTCCTCCGTGCTGCTGGATTTTGTCTGTCGGTATATCGCTGAGCACGGCGGCACGGTGCGGGCGGCGCATTTTAACCACGGGCTGCGCGGGGATGAGGCAAGGCGGGACGCGGAATTTTGCCGCATCATCTGTCTGAAAAAGGGCGTGGAATTTACGCTGGGGCAGGGCGACACGCGGGCGCTCGCCAAAGAAAAGGGATTGTCGCTGGAAGCGGCGGCGAGAGAGCTGCGCTATGCGTTCTTGAGTGAAGAAGCGGCAAAGGACAATTCTTTGATTTTGACCGCGCACAACAGCGACGACAATTTAGAGACCATGTTGTTCAATATCATCCGGGGCAGCGGGCTGAAGGGCGCAGGCGGTATTCCGCCGCGCCGCGACAACATCGCAAGGCCGCTTTTATGTTGTTCCCGCGCCGAAATTTTAAACTACTGCAAAGAAAACCATGTTTTATATGTCACCGACAGTACCAACTTGATTGATGACTGCTCCCGCAACATCATTCGGCATCAGATTTTGCCGGTGCTGACCTCAATTAATCCGGCGGCGGTCGAATGTGCGGCGCGCACGGCACAGCTTTTGCGCGAGGACGAAGAATACCTCTCGGCGGCGGCGCAGGCACTGTTGGAAGAGGCGCAGAATCAAGCCGGGGTCAGTTGTGCGATCTTAGCGGCGGCGG
>CAZTDA010000224.1:0-4450 GCA_964612155.1 uncultured Eubacteriales bacterium
CGTAGAGCCGTACGATCATCCCGTCCCCGTCCTCGGCCTGTTTGAGCGTGGATAAAATCACGTTCTCGTTGTCAATCTCAACACCGCCGAAGGTCTGCGGCAGCTTGCCCTTATGATAGGTCTCCGTCACAGAAACCGCCGGGCTGTTCAGTTCCCACGCCCGCCGAACCACGCCCGCGTTCCCAAACGAACCCGCATACGGCTTGATGATATATTTAAACGTGTGTTCGCCCTGCTCCTGATAATCACACAGATCGTCGCGCACGGCCATGCCGAAGTGATCGGCATAAATCGCGCCGCGCACCACGGTCAGCCGAATTTCGCCCTCTTTGACGTCATAGGCGTATTTGCCGTCGTTGAGAATTGCAAACCCGCGAGAACCATCCTCAACCGCCGCCCAGCACTGCGCGGGCTGCTCTTTACCGTCAGTCCGCTTTTCAATAAACCCGTAGGGAATCTCGAAAATCGCTTTGGGGTCAACGGTCTTGGTCTCGAACGCCAGCTTTAACAGCTTGTGCTTTTCTTTCCAATGCAGCTTGGTCTCAACTTCGATGTCGGTCCCGTCGGCATACAGCGTGAAAATCTGTGCCAGTTCGCTGGCAGGCCCGTAACTCGATTTTACTAACACCCGTGCGCGTATCGGCCCGCTCTCGATCACACGAATCTCGGCTTTTTCAAACATACCGATGTCGTTTCTAAACGTGAACACATGGTGCGCCCAGGTATCGAGTTCGGTCTCGTCAACCACAACCGGCTTTGCACCCGCGCCCGCAAGCAGCTCTTTGCCCGAGACCTTGTCGTAGACGCTCTTTAAAAATCCGGTCGCATGGTCAAATTCCACGCGGATATAGTTATTTTCCATATAATATTCCGAGACCTTGATCGGCAGCGTTTTCGGCGCGGGTTTACTCTCCTCAAGATATACCCAGTAAGTCCGATAACCCATCGCCGGAATGTCAGCGCGGAAAATCACATTGTGCATATCCTTGGCCGTATTCAGCTGCGGTCCGCGTACCTTTTGAAACGCGACTGCATTGCCCTGCTCGTCGGTGACCCCGGCAAGATCGTTCCGGTTGATCTGCACCGTCGTGCGCACCGGCCACGAAAGCGGATTATACACCACCACCGGCACGCCCTTGTTGTCCATCTCCCACAGACGGGAGCTCATGTCTTTCGACAGATAGCGGATCCCCTTATCGGTATCGACCGCCCACGAAATTTTTTGTAAGGCCATATTGTAGGTCTCGGCAGCCACGGTCAGCGCCTCGCCGTAAAAATCGCGCGCATCGGCATATGCGGCTTTGATTGAGCAGCCGCCCATAATGTCGTGAAATTGGTTGAATAAGACCTTTTCCCACGCTTTTTCAAGGCGATCTCCTTGATAGCTCAGTCCGAGCTGCCGGTTCGCCAAAACCGCGCATTTCTCGGCAGCCATCAGGGTTTGTTCGGATTTTCGGTTTAAAAATTTGGTCTCGACATGCGTCGAATAACAGCCGCTGGCGTGGTGCTGCAAATCGCCTTTTAATACCGGCAGCGGTTCACTTTCGACCTTTTTCATCACCTCGGCAAAATACTTGTCGGGTGTGGAGATGACATATTCAACCGGCCTGTCTTCTTGTTGCGCCGCATGGATTCGCTCCATGTTTGCCACGGTCGGACCTCCGCCGTGATTTCCCACACCGAAAAACGCCATATATTCACTGCGTCCGCTCTCCAGTGTGACTTTTTCAATCCGATTCACATTATCCTCGGACATGTTTCCGATATAGACCAGCGGGATATGAAACGTCGGCAATCTCGTCCCGTCGACACCCTCCCACAAAAACGGCACGCCGTCCGGGAACGGATATTGCATTTCAAACCCGCTGTGCGGACGCATCATCACATAGGCCTCAATGCCGCTCTTTACATACAGCTGCGGCAGGTTGGCGTTATGCCCGAACGAATCGACATTGTAGCCCACTTTGGCCTTCACGCCGAGCGATTTTTTAAAATAGCGCTGGCTGTATAACGCATGCCGCGCAAAACTCTCGCCCGAGGGGATGTTGCAGTCGGGTTGAATCCACTGCCCGCCGACCACGCACCACTTCCCCGCTTTGACGGCGGCTTTGATCTTTTCAAACATCTCCGGCTCGGACTCTTCTATCCATTGATAATAAGCGGCACAAGCCGTTGTAAAGATAAAATCGTCAAACTGCTCAATCCGGTCAAGCGCGCTTTGAAAGGTCGCTTTGATCTCGGCGTACCCTTCCTGCCAGCGCCACAGCCAAACGGGATCCAGGTGCGCGTTACCGATCAAATGCACGCGCGGTTTTTTGTTTTTCATTACAAATATATCCTTTCGCTTTCGGCATACATTGAATAATAAAACCACTTTGAATTCAAGGTAAAATAAAAGTGGTTTTACCTAATGTGAAGCCACTTACCATTATCCTCGCCTTGTTTTTCAAGTGGCTTCACTATACTATTATTATAATAAAATCTCTGCAAATAGCAATACGGCTTTCTGATAATCAGGATAATTATAGCTGATTAAAAAGCTAATATGAGATAAACCCTTCTCTTATTTATAAGCAAAACCGGCGCGGTTTTCACCGCGCCGTTAAGTGCTTTTTTATTGACTAAAGCGACTAATCCTTTGAAATCGTGATGCTGTTCATACCCACCACGCTTGCGATCTCCACTTTATAACCGGCAGCATTTTCTGCGGTATAGCTCAGCGCGGTAACACCCATTGCGGTCTCGTCCGTCGTCTCGGGGTTGATGGTGAAGCCCTTTGCCTTGACTTTCTCGATATAAGCTCTCACATCATCCATTTTAGCGTCGGTAAACATAACCACAAAGGATTTTTCTTGGGTGGAAGCGCCGAACAGTTCGCCGAAATCGGGTTTGGGCACCTGTTTGGTGAATTCGTTATTCGGCCATTCACCGCCGATCTGCGTTGTGCCTTCGTCATCGGTACCGATCCAAGAACCGTCGGCGTTTTGTGTCATCACAGAGCCGTCGTCGCCGACAAAAGTCGTACTGCCGTCGGCATTAAAGGTGACCTGTGTTCCGGACGCAGCGGCCTGTGCAATAAAGGCCGCTCTTTCGGCGGCGTTCATCTGACCGTAAATCGTCGCATCCGCGGTATAATCGTAATCGTCTCCGAATATTTCGGAGCTGTAGTCCGGCTCGGAATACTCTTCATAATCGGATTCTTCATCCAGTTCGGAAATCCCGGGGCCCATGGATTCGCTGCTCCGGGGTTTGGGCATCAGTTTGCCAAGCAAGCCGCAGCCGGGCAGCGCGAGCAGCAGGATCAGCGCGAGAATGAGAGTCAGTACCTTTTTCATGTCGTGTTCCTCCTGTTTAATTGTGACGTCAACAAAATATGACCCTGCCATTATATCACGAAAAAAACACAATTGGAAGAGGACACTCCTTAATTTTGGAGTACTCTCTTCATAAAGTATTCCGCCGTGTCCCCGAGCAGTTTTAAAACACTTTCCCTCAGTTCGACAGGATAAAGATTCAACGCCCCAAAGGTCTCAAAACTCAGATTTCCTTTGTAACCGATGTCATGAAGCCCCATGCAAAAACGATCCCAGATGATGTTGCCCATATATGGCCCGATATGCTCGTCTTCGGTGCCGTGGTTATCCTGAATATGCAGCGTCTCGAGCCGATCACCGAGCTTTATAATAAATTCGTACTGATCCCCGCCGATCAAGTTCAGATGTCCGGTGTCCAAACAAAAGCCGAACAGCCGTTCTCCGGCGATTTCGTTCAATTCATCAAGCATGGCAATGGTCTCATTCACATCGGAATAAATACCCGCATAAATCTTCTTCTTTTCGGGATCGTGGCGGAACATGTTTTCTAAACAGCAGACGACATGGTGCTTTTTTAAATAAGGCATCAAGTCGGTGTATAATTTAAGATTGACCTCGTGTTCGCGCTCCTTGCTCATCGGTGAACGGGCATTGCCGACAAATCCCGGATGGATGATCATGCGCGGGCAGCCGCAGAATTCACACATCTCAATGCTCTTGACAAGCGTTTCGAATACGTTTTTGCTGGTTTTGCCGTTGCCGTCGACCCAACTGGGAAACGGCGCATGCATCTGTCCGAATTCCACGCCGTTTTCGCGGGCGGCGTCGCGCACTTCGGTCATAAACGGAAGCAGATTTTCATCCTTAAACTTTTCCGCCGGTTTCCCGCTCATGATCTCATTCCAACTAAATAACTGGTCGATGTTGTAATCCACCGCGTCGAACCCCGCACGCTTAATCGCTGCAAAGCCCTCCTCCAGCCCCATCACATCGGTGATAAAGCCGCTCTGAACACACTTTTTCATCTTCTATAATACCTTTCTTTTGTCGACAAACCGAACGGCATCGAACAACACGAGAGAAGCCGGACGGTTATGGGATTTTCAGCATTATTATACACCCGACACCCGCACTTA
>CAZTDA010000225.1:0-4437 GCA_964612155.1 uncultured Eubacteriales bacterium
GTATACCGAAAAGCAACTTTGGACGACCTTGATAACTTATTAAAAGTCAGAATTGATTTTTTACGTTATGCAAAAAACATCAGAACCGAAGAAGATGTAAAAACTCTGATAAAAGCGAATCGGGCATTTTTAATAAAGTCCCTAACAGACGGGAGTTATATTCAGTGGTTGGCGTTGGATGAGACGAAGATTGTCGGCACAAGCAGTGTTTCCATGTATTTATTACCCCCCAATACCATGCGGTTATCGGGTAAAGTCGCCTATATCGGAAATATGTTTACATATCCGGATTATCGCAAACAGGGTATTGCGACAAAATTGTTTTCTCTGTCCATGGATTCGGCAAAGGAAGCAGGATGCAAAGAGGTCTTTTTGGATGCAACCGATATGGGCAGGCCGATTTATACGAAATACGGGTTTAAAAAGAACGAGGATGCAATGAGTTATCTCATTATATAAAATATCTTCCCTTCATATATAAGCGAAGATTTATCCCGCTTTTTTATTTTCAGTGTTGCACCATATGCAAAAACAGCGTATAATGATACATATTACGGCAGTAATTGCCATCGGGAAATGAGGATATGTAGAAATGGAAAGAGTTTATAACTTTTCGGCGGGGCCTTCGATGCTTCCGCTCGAGGTGCTTGTAAAGGCGCAGAGCGAACTGGTCAACTACGGCACCAGCGGCATGTCTGTGATGGAGATGAGCCACCGATCTAAGGACTACGAGGCCATTATCGAATCCGCCGAGGCCGATTTGCGTACCCTGATGGCGATTCCCGACAGTTACAGCGTGCTGTTTTTACAGGGCGGCGCTTCGCTGCAGTTCGATATGATCCCGATGAACCTGATGACCGGTTCTAAAAAAGCCGATTTTGTGGTGACCGGGCAATGGGCCAAGCGCGCCGTCGAAGAGGCCTCGAAATTCGGCACGGCGAATGTGGTCGCGAGTTCCGCAGACAAAGTTTTCAATTATATCCCCGACCTTGACACGAGCAAATTCTCTAAGGACGCGGATTATTTTCATATTACACTCAACAACACCATATACGGTACGCGGTTCACGAATTTACCCGAGGTCGGCGATATTCCGTTAGTCGCGGATATGTCCTCGTCGATTCTCTCGGAACAGATTGACATCACCAAGTTCGGGCTGCTGTATGCCGGGGCGCAGAAAAACCTCGGGCCGGCGGGCGTCACGGTCGTGATCATCCGCAATGACCTGATCGGGCACGAGCCGGCAAACACGCCGTCCATGCTCTCCTATGCGATTCACGCCAAGGAAAAATCGATGTTCAACACCCCGCCGACCTATGCCATCTATGTGATGGGGCTGGTGTTTAAATGGATGCTCGAACGCGGCGGTGTGGTTGAGATGCAGAAAACGAACGAGAAAAAGGCCGAGATGTTATATAGTTATCTCGACAGTTCGAAATTGTTCCGGGGGACGGTCGTGAAAAAAGACCGCTCGTTAATGAATATTCCGTTTGTGCTGCCGACCGAAGAACTGAACGACAAGTTCATCAAACTGGCCAAGCAAGCCGGGTTTGTGAACCTCAAGGGTCACCGCACCGTCGGCGGCATGCGCGCAAGTATTTATAATGCGATGCCGGTCGAGGGCGTGAAAGCGCTGGTGGACTTTATGCAGAAGTTTGAGGGAGAAAACAAAAATGTATAAAATACAGACACTCAATGCTATTGCCGACTGCGGGATCTGCAAGCTGACAGCACCCGATTTTTCGGTCTGTACCGATACCAATGAGCCGGACGGAATTATTTTACGTAGCTTTGATATGAATTCAATGGTGCTTCCCAAATCGCTGCTGGCGGTGGCCAGAGCGGGCGCAGGTGTGAACAATATCCCGATCGATGCCTGTTCCGAACGGGGCATTGTGGTCTTTAACACGCCGGGCGCGAACGCCAACGCCGTCAAAGAGCTCGTCGTCGCAGCGATGCTGCTGTCTTCACGCAAGATCGCCGAGGGCATCGCCTGGGCCAAGACGCTGACGGATGCGGAAGATGTTTCAAAGACCGTTGAAAAGGGCAAGGCACAGTTTATCGGTCCGGAATTAAGGGGCAAACGCTTAGGCGTGATCGGGCTCGGTGCCATCGGCGCGCAGGTCGCCAACACCGGCTACGCCCTGGATATGCAGGTCAGCGGTCACGACCCGTTTTTGAGCGTCGACGCGGCTTGGAGTTTGTCGCGCGCGGTCAAAAAAGCCGCTTCGCTTGCGGAACTGGTCTCGACCAGCGATTATATTTCACTGCATGTGCCCTACACCGAAAAAACCAAGGGTATGTACGGCAAAGAGCTTTTTAAAGCCACCAAAAAAGGCGCTCGGCTGTTGAATTTCTCACGCGGGGAGCTCGTGGATACCGATGCGCTGACAGAAGCCATCACAGACGGCACAATCGCCTGTTATGCGACCGATTTTCCTTCCAAAGAGGTGCTCGCGCTGCCGAACACTCTGTGTATTCCGCACTTGGGTGCTTCGACGCCCGAATCCGAAGATAACTGCGCTGAGATGGCCGCCGAAGAGATGATCAACTATCTCAGATACGGCACTATCCGCAACTCGGTCAACTTCCCCGCCTGCGAAGTGCCGTACAGCGGAAAAACGCGCGTCACTGTCTGTCATAAAAATATTCCCAACATGGTCAGCTCGATCACGTCGATCATCTCCGGCGACGGGCACAACATCGATTATATGTCGAATCAGAGCCGGGGCAACTGGGCGTATACACTGATCGATTTGGACAACGGCATGAAGAACCGGGGTCAGCTGCTCGAACGGATTTTGGGCATTATGGGCGTAACCGGCGCAAGGATTATATAAAATAAGCCAATACTTGACAATAAAACAGTTTTTTGGTATTCTTAATCCAAGATTGAATCATGGAGAGAGTAATATGCCGGAGATAATTAAGTGTTATCGTCAAATTGTTCCTGCTGCACGGTTTATCGGCATCAAGTACGGTGAAAATGATCGCATTCATCTCGGTTACAACTTCCAATGGCGTGAGTGGTTGAACACAAACCGATTTTCTGAGCTGAAAGCGCTCGGCACACCTGAATTTCGTGCCGAGTACGCAGACAGTGGTGCTCATATCGGGTTGATGCGGTGGAAAAAGAACGATCCGTTTGAATACTGGATCGGCATGTTTCTTCCTCCCGATGCAATAATTCCGGAGGGCTATAAATCTCACGACTTCCCCGCTGCCAACCTCGGTGTCTGTTGGGTGAAAGGCAGCGAGGCAACTGTCTATTTTCATGAGGAGGACTGCAACGAACGGTTGCAAACCGACGGCATGAAGATCATTTCCGATCAACAGGGTGTATACTGGTACTTTGAGCGGTATACTTATCCGCGTTTTGTCGTGCCGGACGAAAACGGTGAAATTATTCTCGATATTTGCCATTTTGTCGCTTAGCAAAGTTTAATCAGCATGAGCATGACTTGCACAAGGATTACTTCATAAAATATTGTTTATTTGTGGGAGGATTCAGTATGCCCGAGATCACCAAGTGTTATCGCCAAAAAGTACCCTCCGCGCGTTTTATCGGCATTCAATACGGCGATGGCGACCGCGTGAACGGCGGTTTCGGCAGCCAATGGGGCGAGTGGTTTCAAAATAATCGGTTTGCCCCGCTCGAAACGTTATGCACACCCGAATTTTTAGCCGAATATGCCGATGGCGGCGCTTATATCGGGCTGATGCGGTGGAAAGACGGCGAGCCGTTTGAGTATTGCATTGGGATGTTCCTTCCCGTGAATACGCAAGTACCCGACGGTTATGCTTTCCTCGATTTCCCCGCTGCTGATCTCGGCGTATGCTGGGTCAAGGGGATTGAAAGCACGGTTTACTGTCAGGAAGGTAAATGCAGCGAGCGGCTTGGCACCGACGGTATGAAAGTAATTGACGATGGACAGGGCGCTTACTGGTTCTTTGAACGTTATGCAAACCCCCGCTTTGTCGTACCTGATGAAAGCGGCGAAATCATCCTTGATGTCTGCCATTTTATCGCTCCGTAATGCATTATCAACAATTTAAGTCCATCTTATCGCCGAAAAACGGCATGAATAACTATCGCGGCTGCCAGCACGGGTGCATCTACTGCGACAGCCGCAGTTTGTGTTATCAATTTACCCACGACTTTGAGGACATTGAAGTCAAAACAAACGCGCCGGAGCAGTTGGAAAGCGAATTGCTGCGAAAACGCAGCCGGGGCATGATCGGAACCGGTTCGATGTGCGACCCGTATATCCCGCTTGAAAAAGAGCTTGAATATACCCGTCGCTGCCTTGAGGTGATTGACCGGTTGGGGTTCGGGCTTGCGATTTTAACCAAGTCCGATTTGATTTTGCGCGACCTCGATTTATTAAGAAGCATCAACGAGAAGGCCAAATGTGTGGTACAGATTACGCTGACCAC
>CAZTDA010000226.1:0-4399 GCA_964612155.1 uncultured Eubacteriales bacterium
CGGGGAACGAGGCGGTGTGCATTGTGAAGAAAAAAAGTACCCCAACTAATAAGGTGCTCCCGACGATTGTATAAATTGTAAACTTTGTCTCGCAGTGCGAAAAGGCGGACTTGAATTTACCTTTTAACAGCAGCAGGTGTACCAAAAAGTTGGTTTCGCCGAGAATCATCAGCAAAACGGTGATGAGTTCGATGGGAAAACTGTTGTATGCGCCGATACTTGCCGCTTGGGTGGAAAATCCGCCGGTTGATAACGAGGCAATCGAATGGTTGATCGCATCGAAAAGAGGCATTCCGAAAATGACATAGAGAATGGTTCCGGCGGCAATATATCCGGCATAGATCGTGATGATGAGCCGCGCGGAACGGGCCAAATTCGGCATCAATTTGTCCGAATGGCCTTCGGCGGTATACAATCGCATGCCGTGCGCGTCACTGATGGCGCTCGTCATGACCAACACAAGCCCGATCCCACCGAAAAACAGCATGATGCTTCTGTGCATCAGAAAAATGTGCGGGCAGGTTGTCACATCGACGACGGAAAGGCCGGTGGTCGAAAAACCGCTGGTCGCCTCGAAAACCGCCTGTGTGAAGTTATATTTGCCGGTGAGAATAAAGGGGATTGAACAGACGAGAATCGAGACCGCCCACGCCAGCACGACGATTATGGCATCTTGGTTTTTGTGCAGGTTCCCCTTCTCTTTCCCCTTGATGACGAGGGTGAGCAGATAACCGAGCAGAATTGAACCGACACCGGGAATGATAAAATATTTGGCCTGCGATATCTCATTTGGATAAAAAGGCAGTACCAACAGCGGGAGAAGCGTGATGAATCCGGCGAGTATCAGGATAAAGCCGAGGTAGCCGAAAATCAGCGGCAGACCCTCGACCTTTTCTTTGATTGTGATGTTTGTCATTTTGCGCTCCGCTTGAGTTCCTTTCCCGAAGCTTCTTGAATTGCACAGACCGCTGCCGATTGGGTCTCGGGGGTTGAAATGATTAAAAGCTTATCTCCGGGCTTTAAAACGGTTGCGCCGTTCGGTACAATCATCTCGGAGCCACGGATGACGCAGCTGATAATCGTATTTTGCGGAAATGAGAGTTCCGCGATTTTTTTATCTGAACAATAGAAATTCTCGTCCACCACGACCTCGGAGAGAATCATCTTTTCATCTTCGATTGAGAGGGTTTTGATCAGATTTTCGATGGTGGAGGCCTGCTCGATGAATTTGGCGATCATGTAAGTGGCGCTGATCACCGTATTGACGCCGAGTTTTTTGAAGACCTCGACGTTTTTGGGATTGACGACCGTACAAACCGCTTTTTTAATATTATAAAGCCGCTTTGCGGTCTGGCAGATGGCTAAATTGTCGGCATCGTTTGGGGTGAGCGCAATCAACACATCAAAGTTCTTGATATGCGCTTGATCTAAAATATAAAGCTTGCAGGGGTCCCCGTTTAACACGCTGATATTATGCGTTTCCGAGAGATATTCGCTGTAGGTTTTATCCTCATTGATGACGGAAAGCGAATGCTTTTTGGCGAGCAGCGAACCGATTAAGAAGTCCGCTTGATCGCGGCCGCCGATAATGACGATTTTCATTCGGTTTCGCCTCCTTCGAGACGGATGGAGCTGAGCGCCTCAAACTTTTGAATGCAGAGGTTAACCGGACAAATCACTTCAATGTTGAATCCGTCCACCAATTGTGCTTTTTCGTTGTCGTTGAGGCGCATGAAAACTCTGCCGACATGATAAATGCGGCAGGCGACCTGTGCGATCAAAGAATTGGTGTTATCGTTATTGGTTGCGGCAATCATGAGGTTTGCCTCCTTGATCCCCGCCGATTCGAGCGTCTCACAGCCGGTTCCGTCACCGGTGATTTGATAACCGGAAAACGACTCGGGGAGTTTGCGGAATGAATCACTGTTTTTATCGACGATAACGGTTTGATAACCGCTGGAACTGAGCGCTCCGGCCAGCGTTGCGCCGAAACGACCGCATCCCACCACAATCACCGTTTTGTTCTTTTTTGCCCACATGAACCTATCGTCCTTTCTGTGTGACGCAACATTTGTTGCTGCTTCAGCATAGCAAAGACGGTATAAAAACGGTTATATTGTTTATATGGTTGATATTAAGAAAGTATAAAGAATGATTATTTAACAGTAGTTCCGGTCTGTTTGCCACAGTTTTTCAGGCACTCAATCACTGTTTTCTCGTTTTCAAACAGCGTGCAGCCACCATCGTGCGCTCCGCCCGAAAGGCCTCGTTCTTGAAGTGCTTTAAAAAACGGAGATGCAAGCGCTTGTTTCATGGTGCTCTTTTTCAGGTCAGTATCGGAATACGGGGAGAACGGGCAGGCCTCCGCCGCACCGTCGGGGCCGATGTGGAAAAATCCCCTGCCCGCCGCGAGACAGCCGCCCATGTACTGCTCGTCGCCCGGGAAAGACAAAAACATCATCTTGAGGTATTTTTCGCGCAGCAGGTTCAATTTTTTGTCCATGTACTTACGCTCTTTTTCGGTCGGTGCCAGTTCGGTTTTACCGTCCGCCGGGACATATTCGATATAAAAAACCAGTCGGCTGTCGAGGTCACTGAGATTTCCGAGGAAATTGTCCGAGGTGATCTCTTCGAGGTTTTGGGTGGTAACGGTCACGGATGCGCCGAAGATGATTTTCTTTTTGCTTAGCGTTTTAATTGCTGTGATGATTTTATCGTATGTACCCGTTCCGCGCCGTTCGTCGGTCTGCTCTTTGCCGCCCTCGATGCTGAAAATGGGGATTAGGTTACGGAAACGATTGAACATCTCGATATAATCCTCGTCAATCACGGTGCCGTTGGTGAAGATCGGAAAGATGATTTCGGGCTTTTTTGCGGCTTCGGTCATCACATCTTTGCGCAGCAGCGGTTCACCGCCCGCGAGCAGACAGAACGTGATGCCGAGGTCGGACGCCTGATTGAAAATATCGGCCCACTTTTCGGCGGGCAGTAAATTTTGATTGGATTTTTCGCCGCAGATTCCGTTGGCGCGGGCATAACAGCCCTTGCAAAATAGATTGCAGGAGTTGGTGATGCTGGCAATTAAAAAGGCGGGGACATGCAATCCGTCTATTTCATACGCTTCACGAATTTTTGCGTTTTTATCGGCGCTTGCCATAAACTTTAACAAAAACGCGGATTCTTTGGGGTTGCTGAGCGTGGATTTGAGCACACCCGAGACCAGGTCTTTGATACCGCTATTCAGATATGATGTGAGTTGCGCGTTATTCATAAGTGCTCCCTTAAAAGAAATTTGCACTACGATTATATTCTGTTTTATTGTAAAAAACAATAAACCGGATGTTTATTTTATGTAATAGGTCAGAAATGCAGATTTTATAGAATGAACAAGCAGAAAACAAGCAAGATTGCTAAAAATCCGAAGTTGAACGCCGAGAACTTGGCGAAATAGCGCCCCGTTTTTTCGGGGTAGCGGCTCGAATATTCTCGTAAAGTGATTAAACTTGCCAGCGATGAGATAATCGTACCCACGCCGCCGATGTTCACGCCTACGAGCAATCCCGGGTAATCGGCGGTAAAATTCGAGAGCAGCACCGCTGTGGGAACATTGCTGATAAACTGGCACGAGAGTGCGGAATACAGCAGCGTGTTTTTACTGAGGAGACCGGCAAACAGGTCTCGGACGGCGTCTATACGCGAGAGATTGCCAGAGAACACAAAGAACGCGGCAAAGGTCAACAGCAACGGATAATCCACCATACCGAGGGCTTTTTTATCCATGAACAAGAGCACAACCGGGATTAGAATCAATCCGTAATAGTACGGGAAAAGACGGAACACCAGCACGATTGAAAACGCAAAAAGGATGAAATAGATGATCGTTTTAGGCGGGTCGAGCTTTTTAATTTCGCCGTGGATGGCGACGGGTTCGGGCTTGATAAACAGACAGCAGACGGTGATTAAAATAACAGACAATAAAAACGGCGGGAACATAATCGAGATAAACTCCGCGTCGGGGATATTGAACTTGGAATAGAGATAGAGGTTTTGCGGATTCCCGAACGGCGTCAGCATCCCGCCTAAATTCGCGGCGATGTTTTGCATGATGAAAGTAAACGCCATGTATTTTTCTTTGCCGGTCTTTTGCAGCGTGGAATATCCGAGCGGCAGAAAGGTCAGCAGCGCCATGTCGTTGGCGATTAACATCGAGCCGATGAAGGTGATATAGACGAGTACGAGGATGGAAGTTCGCGTGTTTTTGCATTTTTTAACGATCTGACAGGCCAAAATTTCAAAGAAACTGATGTTGCGCAATGCGCAGACCACCGCGAGCACGCAAAACAGGCAGGTCAGCGTTTTAAAATCGAAATAACCGAGATAAGCGCTGTCGGGTTTGACG
>CAZTDA010000227.1:0-4385 GCA_964612155.1 uncultured Eubacteriales bacterium
CAGTTGCTGGTCGAGCGTTTTTGCGGCCACGGTCCAGCCGCCGATGGGACTGCTCGGCGTAAGCGCTTGCATGGGTACGGAAGCGTTCGATTATTACATCTCGGTCGTGACCGACCTGCCCGTCCCCGAGGGTATGAAGGAATACATCGTCCCCGCAACGACTTGGGCGGTGTTTGAATGCATCGGCCCGATGCCGCAGGCGATGCAGGAACTGCAAAAGCGTGTGATCACCGAATGGCTGCCGACCTCGGGATACGAATACGCCAACGCCCCCGACATCGAGGTTTATTACGAGGGCGACCAAACGGGCGCGAATTACCGCTCCGAGACCTGGCTGCCCATTGTGAAGAAAAATTAAACCCAGAAAACGAGACAGGCCGAACGAAAGTTCGGTCTTTTTTTGTTTGACTAAGATTTTACGCGGCGGCGGTGATGATTTTTACGTATTCCCGTTACAATGAAATCAAACCACGGCATTTGACTGCATGTGAAAAAGGAGAGATTTTTGAATGAGGAAAAAACTACTGGCTGCGTTGTTCTCGGCAATGCTGCTGACCACTTCTCTAGCCGGCTGCGGTACCGCAGATAATACCGGTGTTAAAACCACCGGCACCAGCTCGACAACCGCACCGAAATACGTCTTTTTGTTCATCGGGGACGGCATGACCTACCCCCAGTTTCAGATCGCGTCCTCTTACCTCGGCGCACTGAAAGAGACCGATAAAATTCTCGACGGCGGTGAAAATCTGAGTTTTATGAACTTCCCGATCGCCGGTTCCGCATCTACCTTCGACTCCACCTCGTTTTGCCCCGACTCCGCCTCGACCGCGACCTCGATTGCCTCGGGTCACAAGACCTACAGCGGCGTTCTCAACATGGACGAGAGCAAGAAAACGCCCTATGAGACCATTGCCGAACAGCTAAAAGCCGAAAAAAATTATAAAATCGGCATCATCAGCACCGTCAACCTCAACCACGCCACTCCGGCCGCGTTTTACGCCCATCAACCCAGCCGCAACAATTACTACGAAATCGGCGTCGAACTCGCCTACAGCAATTTTGATTATTTCGCGGGCGGCGCGTTGAAAAACCCCAACGGCAATGACAAAACCAAACCCGAGACCAACCTGTATGATTTAGCCGCAAAACAGGGTTACAAAGTGATCAAGACCCAAGCCGAAATTCAGGCGCTGACTCCGGGCAGCGGCAAAGTGCTTGCGATTGCCGAAGACCTTGCCGACAGCGATTCCATGACTTATGAAATCGACCGTGCCGACAACGCCTGGGCCTTGGCGGATTATGTCAAGCAGGGCATTAACCTGCTCACCAATGACACCGGCTTCTTTATGATGGTCGAGGGCGGCAAAATCGACTGGGCCTGCCACGCCAACGACGCCGGTTCAACCATTCAAGATACCCTGGCAATGGACGATGCCATTAAAACCGCCATGGCGTTTGCCGCAGAACATCCCACCGAGACCTTGATCATTGTCACAGGCGACCACGAGACGGGCGGCCTGTCGAGCGGCTTCGCGGGCACCGACTATAACACTTATCTCGACAACATCATGAACCAAAAAATCTCCTACGCCAAATACGACACCGACTATGTGGCCGGATACGTCGCCAACAAGACCCCGTTCGAAACCGCGATGAAAGACGTAGAAGCGATGTTCGGACTGGTCATGCCCGCAAACGCCGCCACCGCAGCCGAAAAGACACTGATCCTCAATGATTATGAAATCACGGAACTGCAAAAGGCCTACGCTTTGACGCTGGCCGGCGGATTCGGAACCGATGCAAGCGGCAAATCACTGCAGACACAGGAGGAATATGTCGCATACGGTACATATACTCCCTTCTCGGTCACGGTTACGCATCTGCTCAACAACAAATCCGGCATCAGCTTCAGCTCCTATTCGCACACCGGCCTGCCCGCTGCGGTCTTTGCAAGCGGCGTCGGAGAAAGTGATTTCGGCGGTTCTTATGACAACACCGAAATCTATAACAAGATGGCGCAACTGTTAAAAATCGCTTAAGTTCGCTAGCCAACCCCTCACCATACAGCCGCAACCCCACCTACCGGGTTGCGGCTGTAACACAGTCCTGTACTACAGAAAGGCAATTTTATGTTAAAGAGAAAATTCGATGGAAAAAGAACCTGGTTGCCCGTTGCGGTTTGTGCGGTTTTAATCGTCGTGCTCTTTTTTCTACCGACCGGATATGAACTTGCCGGAGCTGCCTATAAGGACGGCTCGGAGCGTATTACCGCCAAGGTGATTTCGGTGGACAACAGCACCATCAAGGATACCGGACTGGTTCGAACCGGCGCGCAAAATTGTGAAGTCACCCTGCTGCAAGGCGCGCACAAGGGCGAGACCCACACG
Source organism: uncultured Eubacteriales bacterium (assembly GCA_964612155.1). Lineage (GTDB taxonomy): Bacteria > Bacillota > Clostridia > Oscillospirales > JAKOTC01 > DAOPZJ01. The sequence continues at coordinate 2,388 of CAZTDA010000227.1, forward strand.
GCGCACAACCTGTTGAACGGCTCGCTGGAACAGGATAAAATTTATGCCCCCGGCGATACCGCGCTGGTGTTGGTGAGCATGGGCGACAGCGGGGTCTCCTCGGTGAGCATGATTGACCACTACCGCATCACCGGAGAGCTTTTACTGCTTGCCGCGTTCTTTATATTATTGATGTTGTTTGCCGGATGGACGGGTATTCGGGCGATTCTGTCCTTTATCCTCTCGGTAATGATGATTTGGAAGGTGTTGATTCCCTGTTGTTTAAAGGGTATGAATCCGATTTTGATCGGCGGATTGATTACGGCGGTGCTCACACTGATGATTATTGCACTGGTGTTCGGATTTGACAGGCGTTGTTGGGCTTCGTGTGCGGGTGCCGGTGCGGGACTGCTGGTCACCTGCATCTTGGGTGTTGTCTGCACAAGCTCGTTTCAAATCCACGGAGCGATCATGTCATTTTCGGAGAGCTTGCTTTACAGCGGTTATGAATACCTCAACCTGACGCAGATTTTTATGGCGAGTATCTTTATCGGCTCGTCGGGCGCGATGATGGATTTGACCGTCGACATTTCCGCCGCCGTTCACGAGGTGGTCACCAAGCGCCCCGACCTGTCGCGGTTTGAGGCCATGAAATCGGGCATGCGCGTCGGGCGGGCGGCGATGGGCACGATGACGACCACGCTGCTGCTCGCCTATTCGGGCAGCTATGTCGCGCTGTTGATGGTGTTTATGGCGCAGGGCACCCCGCTCATCAACATCTTTAACTATAAATATGTCGCTTCCGAGATCATCCACACGTTGGTCGGGTCGTTCGGACTCGTGTCCGCCGCTCCGCTCACCGCCGTCGCCGCCGGATTCTTTTTGGTCGCCCCCGCGAAAAATGTGAAACAGGAAAATCCGGAAGTGATTGGCAATCCTATTGAGCAAGATGCGGCGCAAACAACGCTTGAGTCCGGAAAAGCGACAGTCCCTTTAAAAGATTTTACACAAATCTAAACTGCCCTTGAATACACCGAGCATGTTGCAATGCTACAATAGAAGCATAAAACGCGAGAGAGGGTGTGTTTTATGCCGGCTTGCATGGCGCATTATCAGTTCGGTCAGGAAGTTCTGTTACGCCTCGATTCCGAGCTCAAAGCGGTGATCCACAACCATCGGCGGGAATATGAAATCGGTCTTCAGGGTCCGGATATCTTTTATTATTACAAACCCTACAGCCCCAACCGCTATTTCAAACACGGCTTCGATTGCCACGCAAAACCCGCAATTCAAATGTTTGCGCCGATGTTTGAACAGACCTGTGAGGGCGCGGCGCTGGCTTATCTGATCGGTCTTATCTGCCATTACGCGCTCGACAAATGCTGCCACCCCTATGTCTATGCCAACACCAAAAAAGTCACCGATCATTTTGTGATCGAATCTGCGTTTGATGATTATATCATGCGAACCGGCGGGTTGAATTCAGAACGGTATGAATATATCCCGTCAAGCGCCGATTTTGCCGCAATGGCCACACTTTGGCCGGGGATCAGCGAAAAAATCGTGAAAAAATCCGTTCGGGCGCAGCGGTTTTGCACCCGTCTGATCGACAAAAGACGAATTGTGCGCGCTTTTGAGAAGCTGGTCAATAAAAAGGATTTTTTAATAAAAATGTCGCCCAAAGACCCCGAGAGCGCCATGCAGGATCAACACATTGCAGCGCTCAAAACCCTCTATCAAAGGGGACTCGACGAGTGTCCTACTTTAATTCAAAGCGCAGTCAGCGCCATGCGGGCGAACACGCCGTACTGCATGGGATTTCATCTGAATTACGAAGGCGCCGTTCCTGCCGTACGACACGGTTATATCGCCGCCGAACACGCCGTGGCCGATTCTTCAGTCGGTTAAACGCCTACTCTTTTCAAACCTTTTCTTCATACCAACCCCTCCCAATTCCAAAAAAGGAGCTGTCATTTCGACAGCTCCTTTTTCGGCAATGAAAACAGTTCGCTATAAAGC
>CAZTDA010000228.1:0-4359 GCA_964612155.1 uncultured Eubacteriales bacterium
CCCGCATACACTGTTTATTAATACCATTGTTTCATACCAAACGGGCGAACACAGTCCCCCCCTACGCCGCCTTTTCACGGATTTAAGTGTTTCGCAATTCGGTTAACGATCATTTCGAGCGCGACCGAGTTGTAGCCGCCCTCGGGCACGATGATGTCGGCGTAGCGTTTGCTCGGCTCGACAAAGGCCTCGTGCATCGGCTTGACCGTTTTGAGGTATTGTTCGACAACGCTCTCGATGCTGCGTCCGCGCTCCTTGACGTCGCGCATCACGCGGCGCAGTACGCGGACATCGGCGTCGGTGTCGACATAGATTTTAATGTTCATCAGATCGCGCAGCGATTTTTCGCAAAAGACCAAAATCCCCTCGACCAAAATGACGCGAGCGGGCGGAATGGTAACCGTGCGGTTGCTGCGATTGTGCTGTGAAAAATCATAGACCGGGCACTCAATGCTTTTTCCGTTCTTCAACATCTCAAGATGTTCAATCATCAGATCGGTATCGAACGCGTCCGGGTGGTCATAGTTTAATTTTGCGCGCTCCTCATAGGGCAGTTCATCGTGCCTCTTATAATAATTATCGTGATAGACCACCCCGATGTCGCCGCCGAACCGCTCGCACAGATGGCGCGTGATCGTGGTTTTTCCGCTGCCGGTGCCTCCGGCGATGCCGAGAATCAAAACCTGAGACATGCTTTTTAGTACCAACCTTTCAAAAGATCATTTATCTGATTAAAAATTTTCATAACCGTTTTTCGTCTAAAACGCCAATTGACTTCAAATACCACGGTGGGTATAATTTATTACAGCAAAACGGGTTTGCATACTAAAAAACTCTCTGCTGAAGGACGGTAAAATCATGGCGAAGCTCTATTTTAAATACGGTGCGATGGGCAGCTCCAAGTCCGCACAGGCGTTGATCGCCAAATTTAATTACGAAGAACGCGGCCTGTCGGTCTGGCTTTTAAAACCGGCGGTGGACACCCGTTTCGGCGACGATCTGGTGTGTTCACGCGTGGGGCTTTCCGCCAAAGCCGAGATCGTTCCGGCTTATTATGACCTTGTCACGGCCTTTTTGGCTCGCAAACCCGGCGAGACCTCGGTGATCATCATTGACGAAGCGCAATTTTTAACGCCTGAACAAGTCGATCAACTCCGTTTGATTGTCGATGATTACGATGTTCCCGTGATGTGTTTCGGGCTGCGCACCGACTTTTTAACCCATATGTTTCCCGGCAGCAAGCGGCTTATGGAGGTTGCCGAGTCGATCACCGAAATCAAAACCATCTGCGCCTGCGGAGCAAAGGCCATTGTCAATGCGCGTTTGGACGCCGCCGGCAACGTGGTCACCAGCGGCGAACAGGTCTTTTTAGGCGGCAACGAGAGCTATGTGGCCATGTGCCACCGCTGCTGGCGCAACAAGATTAAGAGTCAGCAGGAGCAGGGATAGACAGACGACGTGTCAATTCAATTAAGGGCGACACGGGCACTGCCCGCTTTGTTCGCCCTTAATTTAATCTTATCACGATTTTTACCTCGCGCCCTTGTCGTAGGGAATACCCTCTGCTTTCGGGGCCTGCGAGGTGCGTGAGCTGAAAACCAGCACCACCAGCGTTGCGATATACGGAATCATCTTATACACATATCCCGTGATGTTGAGGTTCATTAAAAACGGAATGGAGGAATAAGCCGCCGAGATGGTCTTCATAAACCCGAAAAACAGTGCTGCGCCCGCGATTTTCCACGGGTTCCACTGCCCAAAGATCAGCACCGCCAAGGCCAAAAAGCCGTAGCCGGAGACCGTTGCGTTAAAGTTGGTCGAAGTGGGAATGACAAAAATCAATCCCCCCATTCCGGCCAGCGCACCCGAGATCATCACACCCGCATACCGGATGCCGTAGACCGAGATACCCACCGCGTCCGCTGCCTGCGGATGTTCGCCGCATGCGCGCAGCCGAAGCCCGAATCGGGTTTTATACAACACGATCGCTGCGATAATCAAGAGCGCAAAGCCGATGTAGGTTGTGAGATAAGTGTTTTGGAACAACAAGTTGCCGAGGACGGGGATATCCCCGAGTACCGGCACTTTTTCAATTCTGAAGGAGTTGGTGAAATTGATCTGCTGAACGCCGGAGGGTTGAATCAAGCGGGCCGTATAGATGGCGAACGCCGGGGCGAGCAGATTTAAAGCTGTACCGCTGATGGTCTGATCGGCTTTCATATGCACCGAAGCATAGGCATGCAGCAGGGAAAACAGCATACCGGTCAACGCCGAAATCAACAGTGCAAGCAATAAAAGCGCTTGCCCGGACATGGTTTCCTGCATGCGGTTAATGAACAAAATTCCGGAAAATCCGCCCATGATCATGATGCCTTCGAGCGCGATGTTGATGACACCGCTGCGCTCCGAATACATGCCGCCGAGCGCGACGATCATCAGCGGGATCATAAAGAACATCGTTTGCTGGAACAGAAAATAGACCGTGTTCATATATTGCCGCCTCCTTTCGAATCCCCTTCGGGCGGTGATCTTAAGATGTTGGTCTCGTTATCCTGCGCAATGCGGTTGAGCTTGCGTGTTCTGCGGTCTGCGATAAAGTTGCGGATCATCAGCGAGAACGCCGCGCAGTAAATGATGACCGCGGTGATGATGTTGATGATCTCGGGCACAAACCCGACCAGCTGCATCTTCAATCCGCCGACGGTGATATAGGCGATAAAGAGCCCGGCAAACAGCGCGCCGATGGGATTCGACATACCGAGCAAGGCCACCGAGATGCCGTCAAAGCCCTGTGAAGCCAATGTGTCGGCGACATAGATATAAATTCCGGTACCCGACAGATACAGCAGTCCGCCGCCGATGCCCGCGAGCGCACCCGCGATGACCATGGCAAGGATGATGTTCTTTTTTTCGTTGATACCGGCGTATCGTGCGGCGTTGCGGTTGAGTCCGCAGGCCTTGAGTTCAAATCCGAACGTGGTTTTGTTGAGGATAATCGCCATAATGATGGCGGCGATAATGGCAATGATAATGCCGCCGCCGACCATCGACTCCGGAAACAGCTTGTCCATTCCCATTTTGGGGATATTGGCGGTATCCGCGACTGGCATGGAGCGATTGGTGTATTGGTGAAAAACCGTCTCTTTGACCAGCATATTGACGGTATACATGCCGATGTAGTTGAGCATGATGCACGAGATGACTTCGTTGACGTTAAAAAACGCCTTTAGAACGCCCGGCAGAACCGCCCAGATCGCGCCGAACACCATTGCGGCAAGCAGCGCAACAACCCACTGGACATTGCCCAGTGCGGATAATTTGACACCGACCAAGACCGCGCCGTAAGCGCCCATAATGAACTGTCCCGAGGCGCCGATATTAAACAAACTCGACTTAAAAGCAAACGCGACCGAGAGACCGGTCATGATGATCGGCGTGGCGTAATATAAGACATTTCCGAAGTCCTTTGGGGTCTCTAATGCTCCGGTCAGAATCAATTTAAACCCGGCCCATGCCTGTCCGGCATCACTGATGAGCATAATGATAAACCCGAACAGCAACCCGATGGCGATGGCTGTAACCGAGGAGATCGCACCCGAGGCCTTGGTGATATCGGGGGCGGCGAGAATCTTGATGGCGCTTTTTTGGTCTTTCATTTTCTCGTTCCTCCCTTCGCGCCGGCCATGTATAAGCCGAGTTCGTTTTCTGTGACTTCCGAGGGTTTGACATTGGCGACAATCTGCCCATTGAACATGACCAAAATCCGATCGGCGAGGTTCATGACTTCCGAGAGCTCGAACGAGACCACCAACACGGCTTTGTCATTGTCACGCGCCCGCACGATCTGGCGGTGCATGTATTCGATGGCACCGACATCGAGGCCGCGCGTGGGCTGAACGGCCAACAGCAGCTCGGGGTCTCGGGCGAGTTCACGCGCGGCGATGGCCTTTTGCTGGTTGCCGCCCGACATGCTGCGCGCCTTGGTCGAAATGCCCGCGCCGGTGCGGATGTCGAACTGTTCGACCAGTGTCTTGGCATAGGCGTTGATTTCGCGTTTTTTCAAAAAGCCCGCCGCCGAAAAGCGAGGTTCAAAATATTGCTGGAGCACGAGGTTCTCGGCCAGCGTATAATCGAGCACAAGCCCGTATTTGTGCCTGTCCTCGGGGATATGCGAAATACCATGGGTGTTGCGGTGGCGGATGCTGCGGCGGGTGATATCCTGCCCTTTTAATAAAATCTTACCGCCGTCAGGGGTCATCAGTCCGGTCAGCGCGTAAATCAATTCGCTCTGCCCGTTGCCGTCGACGCCGGCGATGCATACAATCTCGCCTGCTTTGACTTCAAAATTGATGTCTTTCA
>CAZTDA010000229.1:0-4351 GCA_964612155.1 uncultured Eubacteriales bacterium
GGGGTTTTGCGAACAAGAGAGCGCAAAACGACAAGAGGAAGGGATGAAAACAACATGAAAAAAACACTCATAACCGTCATTGTGCTTGCAATGACGCTGATCGTCGCAGCGGGATGCTCCTGTCAAAAAGTCGAGAGCACGCCTTCCGAGGTGTCCTCTGCGGCATCTGTGGCATCGATTCAAACGCCGTCACAAAGCATTTCCGAAATCGGAGACGATTTTGTGGCAAAGACCTTTGAAATTAACGCAAAAACCACGACCGACTGGGTCAAATTCAAGTCGATGAGCGATCCGGTTGCCGTTCGGTTTTCACTGTGGATGCCGCCGGCGTGGACAGCAGCCGAAGATACTGTGACCTTTACCGACACCGCAGGCAGAATCGTTTGCGAGGTTTTAGCACCGGTGATGCTTTCGGATACGCAGGAACTGCCGGATATCCCGGGGGAAAAGGAAACCTCCAACGGCACCATTTCCTCGACGGCCGATGTTGGGCTTTCGAACATGCGCGGGAAATGCATTGTGCGTCAAATCACCGAAAACAGCGCGACGGTCTATATGCATCAATACTTTATGCTGGACGATGACATCGTCTACCGCGTGACTTTCCGCTCTTATACCGGTGATGAGAGCGACCGCAATCTCTTTAATGCGATTATGGATCGGCTTGTGAACGGGAAATAAAAAAATAAAAAATAAAAGATGAAATCACCATCTCGAAAGGGCAGTTGCATTTATGAAAAAAATTGTCTCCCTTGTATTGGCAGCTTTACTCATCTGTACGGGTCTTATGCTCTCCGGCTGTGCCGTAAAAGGCCCCGAATTGGAACAACTGAAAAAAGATCTGAAAGCCGCAGGATATTATGATAATATGCTGCCCGATTCAATCAAAGCCATCGAAAAGGATATGTATGCCCGCGTTCTTGCGATGACGGCGGTAAAAACGGAAAAATCCGAGAAGGCCGATAACGGCGGCGGAACGGTTTATACTTGTAAACTGACTTTTGAAAATGAGATTCTCTATATTGAGGGAGATTATACCATCACTTACACGGATGGAGTCGTGACAGCGGTGGATCGGATGAATACCGACCGGTTTGTGCGCATGACTGTCCCTGCCGTGATTGAAGAAGTCGAAAGTTTTGCCTATCAAAACAACACCGATATTGATGAACTGGTGGTTGAAGACAGTGTGTCGGGAATCGGGGAAAGCGCGTTCGCCGGCTGCACCTCATTGAAAAAGGTGACCATCGGCGGCGATTTGATAATACTCGCGACGGCTGTTTTTAAGGGCTGTACCGCGCTTGAAAGTGTAACATGCACGGGCAGCAACCCGTTGGCGATTTTGAAAGAGTGTTTTTCGGGCTGTACGGCGCTCAAAGAGTTCACATTTTCATCGGCGCTTGAATTCGTCGGATCTTATGCATTTGCCGGAACGGCGTTCACTTCAATGGTGTTCCCGGATGGTGTTTATGAGTTCGGTGCGGGATGTTTTTCGAATTGCAAAAAGCTGAAAAGCGTTAACATCACGCCGAAAATGACGACGATTGATTCGACCGCGTTCGAGGGCTGCGACGCTATTTCGAAACTGACCGTCAGTCCCGAAAATATGAATTTTAAAATGGACGGTAAAAATCTTGTCGAGATTGCAAGCGGCTCGGTCGTCTGTACATTGAACTGATATCGTGAAGCCGCTTACCTTATAAAATAGATTTGCGATAGAAAGCGAATTCATAAACCTCTCGTGTTTCGGAAATAATACCGAAAACACGGGAGGTTTGTTTTATGAAAGCGGTTATCATGGCGGGCGGCGAAGGCAGACGACTCAGACCGTTGACGGCGGATATGCCCAAGCCGATGCTCAAACTCTGCGGAAAACCTGTGCTGGAATATATCCTCAAACTGCTCGAAAAACATGGGGTGAATGAGGCCTGGCTGACGCTCGGTTATAAGTCCGAGAAGATCATCGAACACTTTAAAAACGGAACCTTTGCGGGAATCAAACTCAATTTTATCGTGGAAAAAACACCGCTCGGCACTGCCGGGGGTGTAAAAAGCGCGGTGGGCGACACCGACGAGGACTTTATTGTGATCAGCGGTGACGCTTTGTGCGATGTCGATCTGACCTCGGCAATGGCTTACCACCGAAGCAAAGGTGCGGACGCCACAATCATCACGCGCAGAGTCAATGATCCGCGTGAATACGGGCTTGCCGATATCGGCGCGGACGGTCAGGTGCGCGGATTTTTGGAAAAACCGGGTTGGAGCGAGGCATTTACCGACATGGCCAACACCGGGATTTATATTTTGTCCGGTTTGTGCTGTAAAAACATCAAAGAGGGCGTTTCGGATTTTGCCAAGGATGTTTTCCCACCGCTGGTGAGCCAAAAATCGTTGTATGCGTATCGCAGCGACGGCTATTGGCGCGATATCGGCGACATGAGCGCTTATGTGGAAGCGCAGCGCGATCTGATTAACGGAAAAGTGAACTGCGAAATCGAGGGGGAGCGCATCGGCGGCTGCATTTATGCCGAGGGAAAACCCAAGGGGAATTTTTCGATTGACGCGCCTTGCTATATCGGGAAAAACGTGCGCATCGGAGACGGCGCCGTGATCGGTGAAAACTCGATTGTCGGCGACGATGTGATCATCGGGGCGCATGCGCGCACCTCCGGCTGTGTGCTGATGGATGGCGCTGTGGTGGGCGAAAACTCGCTTTCACGCGGGTGTGTGGTCTGCGACGGCGGCGGCATCGGCAGGGGCGCGACGGCGACGGTCGGCTCGGTGATCGGGCCGCGTTCGTTGCTCGGTGACGATGCAGTGCTGGGTGAAAATGTGGTCTTGCAGGAATTTGAGGTCGTGCCTGACGAGACCATTATGGTCGAAACACCGGAAAAAACCACGCCGCAATTGCCAGTGATCGGCGACAATGTGATCACGGGGCGGCTGGGAACCGTGATCACGCCGCAATTATGTCTGAGGCTCGGTCAAGCGATTGCCACAACCTGCGGCGACCGTCCCATCTGTGTTGCCGATGACGGGCTGAACGCCTCGTATATTCATAAGCAGGCGTTGATGGCCGGAATTTTGGCCGAGGGTGGGCAGGTATACGATACCGGTGTGATGTTTGCGGGGCAGCTTTCGTTTGCGGTCACCGAGAGCGGGGCTGCAATGGGCGTTTTGGTCGGCGGATACGGACAGGGTATTAAATTTGTCGGTGCGTCGATCCCAAATGCGCTGCAAAAACAGATCGAGGCGTTGATTACGCGCAGCGCGGCTCCGACCAAAGGCGGACTTGTGCGTCTGCCCGAAATTTTATCGGGCGTTTCGGCGCTGTGGGAAAACAGGTTGGTGTCGTCATTGCCGCGGCAAAATATCGATTTTGCGGGCAGCTTTTTTTGTAAGAATGCCGTCGTCGCCGAGGCCGCAGCCAAGATTTTTATGCAGTTGGGCGGCAGGAGCGGCGGGGATATGTCGTTTAATTTTACGGCGGACGGCTCCGAGACCAACATCAGCCGAGGCGGGGAAATCATTTTGAAAAACGAGCAGATCGTCTCCATCTGCGCCGCGTATGACTTTCAAAAAGGTGCGGATGTGGTGGTGACCCATTCGGCGCCGAGGGTCCTTGAAAAAATCGGAGAGCAGTTCGGAAAGCGGGTTTACCGCCAGGCCACCTGTCGCGAGACCTGTGTGTGGTCGTGCGACGGTGTGAGTGCGCTGTTATATGCGCTTTCCTGCACCGGAAGCGACACGGTGTTGATGCAGCTTGCCGAGTCGCTGCCCGAAGTGGCGGTGTATTCCGAAGAGACCGCGATTGAGGGCGGCAGCGCGCAGATTCTAGGTAAGATTTTATCGCGTGACGGCGGTGTTCGTACCGAGCGCGGCGTTGCGATGCCGACCAGTGCGGGCTGGATTACTGTGCGTCCGTCGGCAGACGGAAAAACCATTAAGATCATCACGGAGGCCGTGAATACCGAAACGGCGCGCGAACTGTGCGGGGATTTTGAAAAATGGCTGGATCTTTGACCTTTGACGGAGGGCGCGAACCGCGCACGATATCCCATATCAAGCGATTCACAAAGGACAAAATATCAAAAACAGAGAAAAAAGAAGATAAAGTCAGAAATGGAACCGCAGTCCTGCGCGGATACGAACCGACGTGTTCGCGCAGGATTATTTGACCTTGTTTGACCTTGAAAACAAAGGTCAGGGAAGGTATAATATCCACATAAAGGTCAAGGTAAGTCAAAGACAAACCGAGACCCCGAAAGGATGAACCCCCATGACTTTATCCGACAGAATCGCCAAACAGATATTTGATCTGCTGGAAAAATCCGACGGTGAAACCGAGATT
>CAZTDA010000230.1:0-4347 GCA_964612155.1 uncultured Eubacteriales bacterium
AATGCGCTCAGCGCGGTCATGCGCGGCATGGGTGATAGTAAAAATCCGTTAATTTTTGTCACAATTGCTTGCATTGTCAATGTGTTCGGAGACTTGTTGCTCGTGGCGGTCTTTGATATGGGTGCTGCGGGAGCTGCCATTGCAACCGTGGTTTCTCAGGCAATCAGCATGTTCTTGTGTATTATCTATCTGAAGAAGAATAACTTCGTGTTTGACTTTAAGCTCAAGTCCTTCGGATTCCACCCCGAACACCTCAAGATGATTTTAAAAGTCGGCATTCCGACTTCGGTGCAAAATACTTTGGTCAGCTTCTCGTTCCTGTTTTTAACCACGCTGGTCAATACCCTCGGCGTCACGGCTTCGGCGGCGGTCGGTGCGGTTGCGAAACTCAACGGTTTCGCCATCTTACCCGCGATTGCGATGAGTTCCTCGATCTCGGCGATGAGTGCTCAAAATCTAGGCGCAGGGGAGATCGGACGCGCCAAAAAGACCATGGGCATCGGTATGCTGATTGCCATGTCGATCAGCGTTGTGATCTTTGCGCTGGTTCAGCTGTTCCCGGAGATTTGCCTGAGATTGTTTGACGATGATCCAGAGATGATCACAAACGGCGTGCAATACCTGCGCAGTTTCAGCTTTGATTATTTAATTGTGCCGTTCCAGTTCAGCATGACGGGCTTGTTTATCGGCTCCGGACACACAACCTTTACGCTAATAAACAGCGCGGTTTCCTCGTTGTTGGCTCGAATCCCGGCGTGTTATATCTTCGGCATCACCTTGGGGTACGGTCTTTCCGGTATCGGGCTCGGCGCACCGGTCGCGTCTGCAGTGGGCGTTGTGCTCAGCTTGATTTTCTATCTGTCCGGCAGATGGAAGAAGATGAATATCATTCATCGGCAAAATGCCGACTTCGAACGTGGGGAAGAATCTGCCGATATTATAGTAAAACCACTTTAAACTAAAGGTAATATTAAAGTGGTTTTACCCAATGTGAAGCCACTTACCTTTTAAATTATCCTCGCCTTGTTTTTCAAGTGGCTTCACTATATAACTCCGTAACACGCTCTTTGCACTTCGATGTGAGATTCGAATCATAACATAAAAACCGCTCGAAAAGTTGTATTTTTCGGGCGGTTTATGTTATGATGGAGTCAATCAAACTTTGAAGGAGTCATTCATATGCCCGATAAAAACGGATTGAATCTTTTCGGCAGCGGCTGGCATTTTGCTCATAACGGCTGCTCTTTTACTTCGAGCATTTCGTTGGAGGCCGACGGAAATTTGATCAATTGGAATGCCGATACGGTCAAAACCGAGAACGGAAGCGATCCCGCAGAGGGTTTATATACAGGTTTCAACGGTGAAACGGCAACTACGGATTTACTGCTTACCCTGACCACTCGCCACTATACCCAAGCGGGGTTTATCACGCTGCAAATGAAAATCGAAAACCGCTCCGATTCCCCTATCAAGTTGGGCAAATGCACGCTCTTTTCGGGTGAAATCGACTTGGACGGCGGCAGCCCTGCCGTTTTAAAACAGTCGGGTTGGGTGGTGGACAGCGACGTCCGCCCCTTATGTGAGAGCGAGACCATATCATCAAAAACTTTTTCTTTGCTCACAAGCCGCGAGACCCGCAAGAGCATTCCGCTGTGCTTTTTAACTTTTGACCGCGTCACCACCGTCGAGGAACTGACTCTTGCACAGGGCAAAATCAAAGGAACGCTCTATTGCGATTTTGAGGGTTTTTCTCTGCTGCCAGGCGCTGTTCAAACGAGTGAGACGCTGTATATCGCTGTGGAATCCGATCCGTTCATGGCTGCCGAACATTGGGCTCAGCGGGTCGCACGGCATTATCAACCCGTTTTCAACCCCACACCCTCGATCGGCTGGATCGGCGGCTGGACCTGGCGCTGTGGGTTCACGCAGGAGCTCTATGAGGATTTGATCGTCGAGAACATCGCGGCAATCGAAAAAAAACTCGGCGGCTTCGGGGTCAAAAACATCTGGATGAGCATCGCCAATTATAAGGACATGGTGCCGGGTAACTGGCTTGAGCATAACCGCGAGCGTTTTCCGCACGGCTGGGAATGGCTGTTTGAGCGGATTCACGAAAAGAACATGCAGCCCGGCTTCTGGATTGCGCCGTTCTGGGTACCCGATAAACTCTCCCCGACGACCGAGCGGATGAAGGACTGCCTATTGAAAAAGGACGGTAAGGCGTTTGACAACGGCTATCGCCTCGGCTATGGCCTTTCGCAGACCCTGCCGCCCGAGGAGCGGGTCAGTTTTCACGCGCTCGACCCGAGCAATCCCGATGCGATCGCCTTTTTAAAAGAGACCTTCACCGAACTGTACCGTTTGGGTGTGCGCTATTATATGATTGACTTTTTGCATGTCGCCTCGGGGACCACGCCCGGGCATTTTCCCTATGACGAATATTACGACACAAGCATGGTCAAAGGCCCCGAGGTCTACCGCAACGGCTTAAAAGCCATCCGTGAAGCGGCGAGCGCCGATACCTGGTTGCTGTCCTCCACCGGTACGTTGTTACAGCACATCGGCTGCGTGGATGCCGTGCGCATCGGTTGCGATTTCGGCGAGGGTCGCCCGTTATATCCCGAGATGTGGTTTTATCCCGCCATGTATATGGTGGATGATTTCGATTTATTAAAGAAAGTGGTTTGGTCATTTGCGGCGAACTACTTCACCAACCGGCGCTTTTATCACAACGACGCGTTCAATGTCATGACCGTCGATAAACCCGTGCCGCGTAATGAGGCCGAAATCGTCGCCAGTTTCTTTGCGCTCTCCTCCGGTCCCGTGATGCTCGGCGACGACATCGCCACGATCGACGAAGAGCGGCTCGCCATGATAAAAAAGGTACTGCCGCAATATGACCGCAGCGCTGTCGCCGCCGACCTCTTCGACACCGATTATCCTAATTATCCGAAAGTGTATGTAGTGCCCGTCGAAAAGGGCTGGGAGTCCTATCGCATCGTCGGGTTGCTCAATCTCGGGGACGAACCGCTTCCGTTTGAGTTGCCGCTTGAAAAAGCGGGGCTTGCCGATGGGGAGTACACGCTGTTCGATTTCTGGAACACCCGCTACTGCGGTAAAATCACCGATACGCTCACCGCATCGGTTCCGCCGCGCTCCATGAAAATTTTTCGAATTGCACCGTTGCGTGAGTACCCTTGGTTTTTATCCACCGACATGCATGTTTTACAAGGCGCGGTCGAAGTCGAGGATGTTAATTGGGATGAAGTATCCCTTACCCTTACAATCACCTGCACACGTCCCGTCGGCGAGAGCGGACTTATATGGATTCGCATTCCCAAGGGTTTTAAACCGTCTGATTACAAGGGCTTGCACACCGTCAAGACCAAAACCGACGACTGCGTCATCGCCACCAGAAGAGTGGAATTTAAAACCGAACACGAAACCGTACGGTTTGTCTTTGAAAGAATATGATCTTGAATCAAAAACCCCGCTCCGTAAATGCGCGAGGTGGGGTTTTTGTATTTTAAAAGTATTATCAAACAGCTACTACATTTTAATAACCGTCAACTCGGGGATAAACTTTTCAAAATCGGCTTTGGTGCAGGGGGTCGTGCCCTCGTGAATCACCGAGGCATGCGCGGCCGCGCAGCCGTAGATCAAAATCTTGTCCGGTTCACCGTCCTCAATCAGAGCTTTACAAATGCCCGCGACCATGCTGTCTCCGGTTCCGACGGTGCCCTTGACCGGAACATCGAGTGTATCACACAAAAAGATGCCTTCGCGGCAGGCAAGCAGTGCGCCGTCGCTGCCCATCGAGGCGCAAACATAAGCGATGCCCTCATCCAAAAGATGCTTTGCTGCCAGTGCGACCTCTCCCGAATCGGAGAGCGGCCTGCCGAAAATGCGCCCGAGTTCGGCCTTGTTGGGTTTCATTATGAACGGGACAGCGCGAATGCCTTGAAACATCGCTTCTCCGTCGGTGTCTAAAATCGTGCGCACGCCGTTAAAGTTGGCCTGTGCGATAATCTCGGCATAAAGTTCCGCCGGTATTCCCGGAGGAATGCTGCCCGACAGCACCAAGATCTCGCTGTCCTTCAGCGATTCGGTGGCCAATGCAAGCATTTTCTTGGCATCGGCTTCTGTGAGCGGGTCGCCGCTTTCGTTGAACTCGGTCAGCTGTCTGCTTTTTTGTTCAACTATCTTGATATTTTCGCGCAGCCGTCCCGAAACCGGAACCGGTCGCCCCTCAATCCCGTTTTCTTTTAAAAACGCGGAAACGGCAGAACCGCCCGCTTCATGAGAAAAATATAAACAACGCACGGTAAGCCCTAAATTTTTGGCGGC
>CAZTDA010000231.1:0-4338 GCA_964612155.1 uncultured Eubacteriales bacterium
CTTGCCGGAGTCCCCGGTGGCCTCATTCGAAGCCCCCGACGGTTTCCCTTGAACGGAATCGTCGTTTTTCGTCTTCGAAATTGACTTCCCCCGACCTCCCGAAACCGTATTTACCGAATTTGACACGTTATTGACGGCGGCGGCACCGTCCCCGCTGCTATTGGGAGCGCTTGCCGCAGACACCGAACCTGAAGATATCCCCGAGGGCACACCTGCAGATGCAGAACTAACGGACGTGCTTCCCACAGCGGAATTTTCAGCCGTTTGCATTGACATGTAATTTTCTCCTTTTATACCGTATTGGTCGGCGACCCCCGAGACGGTGCTCATTTTCAGCCGTAGTATTTTTATAGTGTATGGGCGCGCATCGTTCCCGTCGCGCGGATTGCGCGTCCTACTGTTTACCCCGCACTTTCCCCTGCGCCACGGCGCTTCTCACCCGCGCAGCCAAATCCTTGTTCACATTGGCACTCGTCGCTTCACGCTTGCCTTTTAAAACTGCATCTCTCATTCGCGCCGCAATCTCGTCCCCAAGGTTCGCCCCTGCCCCCGGAGCCATACTCGGTGCCGCACCCGGCATAACCGGCATGGTGTTTGTGTTGGGCATCGGCATTCCTGTGGGCGCACCCATCGGCGCACCCGACGCGGGCATCCCTGCACCGGACGATCCGCTTTTCAACTTCTCAAGCATCGCCCCGAGCCCGGCGCTTTCACCTGCGGCGACCGGCGTACCCTGCGCCGTCTCCTGCTTTGCTTGTGGGGTCTCCCGCTGTTTCAAAATCCTTTTCAAAATGTTTTTTGGCGCGACGGCGTTATCCGGCAGTGCCTCAACCAGTTCTTCAAACGTAATGTATTTCGCTTTCATGTAATTTTCGAGCGTCTGTTCGACGGCGGCGATGGAATACGGCGAAGACGGTGAGACCTCAATTTTGATATTGACCCTCAGATTTTCAATCACATCTCTCGGAATGATATCCGAAACCGATTCCCCGTTCACATCCCGATACCGCAGCTTCATCCCGCTATCGGTTGTGTACACCGTCCAAAAGTCCAGCAAAATCCTTGCGATATCCTCAATAAACTGTTCATGCTGCTGCATTTGCAGCGACATGACCTGCGCACTCGCGTCCTGTATGGCCAAAATCGCTCTGCCACTCGCCTGTTCGGGGTTCACTTTACCGAGCGCCGCTTCCGAAGCGCCGCTCATCTCCTGCGTCAACTTCATCAAGTCGTTTGAGAGCGCAAGCACATCGGTCGACATCTGGGTCGCTGGTAAAAAGCCCACATAATTTGTAATCGGTTCTTGCCCCCGTACGGCGATCTTCGCGCCGACATTGTCCAAATCATCGGGATTATCAATAAAGTTTTCATTGTAAACGAGCTTGGGATAAGCGCCTTCCATCACCTTGACAGCCCGGCGTGCCAGGGTCTTGTTGTATTCGATTTGGTTCGGAATTTGTGCGTTGACAATCCCGTTCCCGCGCGCCGAATTTTTGACTTCCTCCCATGAAAATTTTGCTATCGGAAAGTAATGCAACCCCGTCTCGGTGTCGGGCATAATCACGCAGTTGCTTGCGCTTTTGCGCATCCGAATCAACCCGTCGTCCCCGCGCCAGTACTTTAAAACCACAAGGGCTTTACCGTCTTCCGGCCCCGAAGCGTCGAGTTCCTTGTCCGCCGCATCGTTGGCCTGTCCCTCGGTCTCCGCATCCGCGACGATGCAGTTCACCTCGGTCTCGGCGAGTCCATTTTCAAGTGCTTCACGCCGCAGTTCAGATACCATTCGGCGAAACGAGATTAAAATGTAGTCCTGCTTTTGGATGTCATTCTCGTTTTCGTCACTGTATAAAATGTTTACTGTATCGATGATTTCGGGTGCAAGAGTAACTTCGCCGCCGTCATCCTCTTTTTTACCGGCAAAATGAAGCAGTCCGTCCCCCACTACAATCGCATCGCGCAGTGCCCGCCAACGTAACGAGTCCAATTTTGCCTTCTCCCAGACAGCTGCACCATATGTAGAAAGCTGTTCGCAGACCCGTTGTGCGGTCGGCGCAAAATCATCAATAGTGTCATCGGAGGGCAAAAAGACGATTCGTACATTTTTTTTGCCGATGGTAGCCAGCTTGTAAAGAACGTCCGGCTTGATAAAGTTAATAAACGGCGGTCCGTCCTTACCGAAGACCTCGGACCGTTCAAGCCCCTCCCATTGCCGGTCGTTAAAAAACTGCCAGGCATCCCGGGATTTTTTAATCAAACCCTCGGTCTGTAAATACTTCAGGCCTTTTTCGTAAAGTTTTCGGTCTTCGGTCCAAAACACCGGATCGGTTTTCGTCATATCTTTTTCTCCTCCGCCAAATTTTATATCGTTAATTCAATATCCCGCTTCCGCCGCACGCAATGCGCACCAGTCAACCCGTTCCCGTAGGGCGTGGCATCCTTGTCCCCATCGAATGGTTTTACACGCCGAGCGAACACAAAAACCGTGTTCGCAAAAAACCACCTGTTTTAACCAAACCCCACCAATGCGCGTTTGCAAAATTCTTCATTCCGTCGTTTCTTCATTTGAACTTAAATTCTCTTTCCCATATGAAATACGAATGTCCACTCCCGCACTTTGGGGAGCACTCTCCTCTGCAAACTCCTCCGGAAACTTCTTGCATAATAAAAACTTAGAAAACCCTGCGTCAAAATTTCGGTTCAACGCGTTCACGATCACACAGCTTTTTTGTGACTCTCTGGCCTCGGCGCAGGCCTCGGCAAATTCGGGGTATCGCCTTTCCCACTCATAAAGAATCGGAACCGTTACGCCGATTTGTCTTGCAAACCGAGCAAGCGTCGGATACTCGGGCGCAAATAAAACCGGCTTCTTTCGCTTCAGTTCTCCGCTCTGAAAATTCTCCACATCATATGCGATCTTTTGTTTCGGCTCATAAAAATATCTGAGCAGTTTTTCACAAAACTCCGGCTTGTACTCCGCCGCTCCTCGTTTGATCGGTTCTTTTTTGCTCTCTCCGGCAGCCGTTTCAATTTCATTGTTCAATTTGTCCCCATCCCCACCGCTCGGATGAACAATTGCAACTTTCCCTTTTCTCGGGGTTCGGGACTTCTTGTGCGAAACGCTCTCGCTCACCTAACTCACCACCCCGCTATAAACAATAGCATATCTATTACTTATATTGCGACCCCATTCGAAAGATTGTTTAAAAAACAAAAATCATTATCCCGCAAACAAGAACTATCCCTAATATAACGCAGTTACACTAAATGAAGTACACCAAAAACGATTTCTTGCCTGCCCACTATCAACAATAGCATACCTATTTCTTATATTGCGACCCCATTCGGAAGATTTATAAAATATAAATCCACACTTCTCCGTTCAAAATATTTTCATTGTTTTTATCTCAGAAACATTAAAATATCCTTCCTAAAAGCGATTGCTCCTGCTCTCGTTAACAATAGCACGTCTCATACGCTCTTAGCGACCCCATTCGGCAATCTTCTAAAACCGCTGCACCCCCGATTTTTCGCATAGCTTTCCGACCCAAATTGCCCGTCTCCAACCCGTTCCCCTCCCAAACGCTCCCCGTTTCCACTCTGTTCCTCCAAACTCCAACTACCTCCGGCTTTCCGTCCCTGTAGGGAACGGTCTTGACCGTTCCACGTAAACACGGTTCAAATAAACCGTGTTTACCAAAAGTTGATATGTTTAAACCAACCCTTTTTCACCACAATTTCGGCGCGTCTGGGAAGCCCGCGCCCTACAAACTTATTTCCCTTGACTTTCCCCCATATTCGGTTACAATAAAGCCAAACAAATTGTATCGGAGGAACGCCTATGAAAGACCTGTCCGTCCTCAAAAAAATCAAAGACCCCGACATCCGTGCCGGAGTCAGAGCCGCAATCGAAAAAAACTTGATTCCCGCCTGTCACGAGCGCGCCTACCCAGGTCATTTCGGCATCTGTGCCGACGGCAAGGGCTTCGGCGAGTACAGCACTTGGCCCGGTCTCGACTCGTGGCAGATCGCGGGCGCTTATCTGCTGCTGGGCATGGAGCAGATCGTCCTCGGTTATTTCGACTTCGTAGAGGCCTCCCAGCGCGAGGACGGTAATATCCCCTTCGCCGTCTGGAAAGCCGACGACTTCGCCGACCCCAAAAACCGCCAAACCCACGCACGCGGCCTGCGCTACCCCGACGATATATTTGAATATATCCCCAAGGGCAATAAACATAAACCGGAAAAATGGATCGGCTTGTTCACCCATTGGGTCGTCGAAAACCCCCTGTGCCTCCTCGGCACGATCGTCCTCGCCGTCGCCCCGGGCGTGGCGCTGGA
>CAZTDA010000232.1:0-4311 GCA_964612155.1 uncultured Eubacteriales bacterium
TTTCACCATCTGCATCAAGATCGCCTCAAAGCGGTCCTCTGCGACGCCGACGGCGGGCAGGATTTCCTTCATGCGGCGCACATAGCCGTGATGGTCGCTTCCGAGCACGTCGATGGCGAGGTCGAAGCCGCGCGTGACGAGTTTATTATAATGATAGGCGATGTCCGGCACGATATAGGTCGGATATCCGTTGGAGCGCACCAAAACAAAATCCTTGTGAAAGATCTTTCCGGGTTCACCGGATGTATTTTCGGTCGGCAGCTCCTCGTCCTCGGCGTTTGGGTCGGAATCGGGGCAGTCGGGCTCGTCGCCGACCATAAACCAGAGCGCGCCGTTTTTTTGATAGGTCTTGCCGCTGGTTTTTAGCAGTTCGATCACGCGCTCGACCTCGCCCAGTTTATATAACGAGCTCTCATAAAACCACAGATCATAGTTGATGCGGTACTTGTCCATGTTGGCGCGCAGATAGGCGACATTTTTGGGCAGGGCAAACGCGACCAATGCCTTTTTGCGCTCCGCGGGATCGGCACTGACATAGTTGTCGCCGTTTAACTCGGCAAACGCTTTGGCGTGTTCGGTGATGTCTGCACCGTGATAGGAGTCGGCGGGCATCGGGTGTTTTTCTTCGCCCTCAAAAAGCTGCAAATAGCGGGTTTCGAGCGAGAGGCCGAATTTGGCGATTTGGTTGCCCGCATCATTGACGTAAAATTCGCGGCTGACTTCGTAGCCCGCTGCCTGCATAATCGCGGCAAGGCAATCGCCCAGAGCGCCGCCGCGGGCGTTGCCCATATGGGCGGGGCCGGTGGGGTTGGCGGAGACAAATTCGATTAAAACCTTTTTGCCGTTTGCGAACGGGGTGCAGCCGAATTTGCCGTCGAGCGACAAGACCTCATTGACCGCCGCGGAATAAAACGTATCGGCGAGAAAAAAGTTGATAAACCCCGGGCCTGCGATTTCGGCACGGGCGAAATAAGTGTTTGAAAAGTTGAATTTTTCAACGAGCAGTTCGGCCAATTTGCGCGGGGCAAGCCGATAGGCCTTGGCACCCGCCATGGCGGCGTTGGTGGCAAAGTCGCCGTTTTTGCGGTCGGCGGGGACTTCGACGGTATAGCGCGGCGGGGCACAGTCGGGAACAGCGCCCTCGGCGGTCAGCACCGCAAGCGCGTTTTTGACCAGCTCGTCGACTTGTTGTTTTGCGGATAAGAAAACGGATTCGGTCATGGTTTTAAACATCCTTCAAGTTTTTAATTTGGATTTTAAGATAGAGTTAACAGTTGGCAGTTAAAAGTGAACAGTAAAGGAGTTTTGCATTGCAAAACGCTTATTTAATATTGTTCACGGGTATGTCACTGTGCACTGTTAACTGTCAACTGTTAACTGAGAATCGGGCGGACGTGCAATGCGCGCCCCTACATTATAATCTTTGCGCTTTGATTTTGATATTGTTTCGGCTGGCGAGGGCGGTGTTGATGTCGATGGCGTAATCGATTTCCATGTCCAGCCGGTCGGGGCCGTCGGTCAGCTTGATATCGCCGCCGTTCACCCCTATGTAGACGTCACCGAGCGGGGTGTGATACTGGCAGATATGTCTTCGTCCTTTTTCGATGAGCAGACCGCTTTCGCCGTCGCGCTCAAGCTTGAGCAGTTTGCCGTCATAACGCAGCACAGTGGTGACCTCGCCGAGGCCGTGTTCGCCGGGTTCGGGATATTCCAAGTACAATTCGCCGTTTTCGTTGTTCATTTTGCCCTCGACAAAAAAGTCGCTGACGGTCTGATCGGGGTCGGTGAACTGGGTGCCGGTGATGTGTAATTTTACGGGTTGTTTTCTCATATAGGACCATCCTTTCGCAGACGGGTTCATAAAAAGCACGGATTAACCATTCCTTTATATTTATATCAGATGGATTTTAGTGGTCGTATCTTAATATTGGTCGATGTCGACCTGTGTGCAGCTGAGGGGCTTGTCGCCGAGCGTCGCTTTGGCAAAGAGTTCAAAGGCCTCGGGGCGGTCGGAGACATAAAATTCGAGCATTCCGCCGTCGGGATTTTTCAGGTTCTCGGTATCGAGGAACGCCGCGATGCGTTTGGCGACTTCGACCGCCGGATCGATCAGCGTGATGCCTGGCAGATGATTTTGAATGGTCTGCCGGATCAGCGGATAATGGGTACAGGCCAAAATGGCTGCGGCGGGTTTTCGCTGTGCGATTTTTTTTAAATAAAATTCGGCGGCCTCGTTGGTGATGGGGTCGGCGGGGTCAATGTGCCCGTTCTCGACCAGCGGCACAAACAGCGGGCAGGCCTGCTCGATGATTTTTGCATCCGGGTTAACGGCGGTGATCAGCTCGCGGTGGCTGTGGCTTCGCACGGTGGCGAGGGTGCCGAGTACGGCGATTTCGCCTTTGTCGGCAAAGTTGACGGCCTCCTGTGCACCGGCGGAAACGACATCGAAGAACGGGATTCCGACGCTGTTTTGAAGGGACTTGCCCGAAACCGAGCTGACTGTGCCGCAGGCGACGACCATCACTTTGATATTCTTGGTCATTAAAAAGGCGGCATCCTGTTCGGAATATTTGGCAATCGTCGTGTCGGGACGGGAACCGTAGGGCACGCGCGCGGTATCGCCGAAATAGACGATGTTTTCGTTCGGCAGCAGGCGGATGACTTCTTTCAGCACCGTCAGGCCGCCGAGACCCGTGTCAAAAATGCCGATGGGGCTTTTTGCGCGCATGGTAACTCTCCGTTCTGCGCCGTAGGGGCGCATTGGTGATTAAATAAAGGTAATCTCTAAAAACGCTCATATTAAATATGCTCTTGATTATAAGCCATTCTTTGATTACGGAAATGAGTTTTAGAGGTTCCCTTAAGAAAAAATCAAGGTTGCGACCGAGTGGTTTTTGGTGCGCTCGACAGCGGTAAAGGATAACTGCGGATTCTCGGTTGAAAGCGTGATTACAAGTTCGATATTGATTCCGGACTGTTTGACCTCAACGGACTTGACAATTGAGAACGCGGACAGCGTGACGGACTCGGAAACCGTTCCCGACAGCAGACAGCCGGAGAGGGTGACGATGACGGCACCGTCTTTTGCGTAAATCTGGGTGAACGGATAAAATAATCCGTCGCCGGATGCGCGGGAAAAGCCCATTTCGATTCCCAAGGAGGTCACGTTCAACAGATCGAGCGAGGGCAGGGGGTCGTAGTTCACCGGGCCGCCGTCGGCGTCGACCGGACCGGTGCGGCGCACGATATCGGCGGTAAGGAACTGATCATTACCAGTATATTCACGAAGTTCGCCCGAGACACGCAAATATTGCACGGTTTTTGGAAATTTTAAAAGTCCGTTGACGGTCTCGGTGACCGTGAAAGTGAAGCTGTCGATGCCGTTGTTGGAGAGCAAGACGGCATCTTTGGCCAAAAGCTCCAAATCGCCGTTATTAAAACAGAACAGCAGCCAACGGTTTTCACGCGGGATGGTTTTGCACTGCGCAATGGCGTAGCGTGTGCTGCCGACATACAGCTCGCGCAGTTCAAAAATATCGGCGGCGGAGGCGATGAAATCGGGCAGGCGCGCCGCGAGAATGCGGATCTCTTTTTGGCGTTCTTCGTCGGTGAGCGCCACATAACGCACGGTGGTGTCGCCCTGCGAGGCGGTATCGGCGGGCAGGGGCGCTCGGTAGGGTTCGGGCGGGGGTGCGCAGCCGACAGCGGCGGGCAGCACGCAACAGACGAGAAACGCCGCCGATAAGGCGACGGTCAACATCCGCTTAGCAACCAAGAAATCACGACCCTTCCGTGCGGCTTTATATAAAAAGCCACGCTATATTTATACATCAAATTCGTCAAAGAGTCAAGGCGGAGTGCGTGTTGCAAAATCGGGATAAACGTTTGTTTAAAAGTAGGTATATATTCGCCAAATAAGGTTTTTGGTTTTAATTTCGATAAAATTCGACAAAGAAGATGAATTATAGTAAAAAGTTGTAAGGCATACAAAGAGGAATCCGACAACATAAGTTCTATGTAAAAAGATGATATAGATGATTCATAATAAGGAGGGGTTGTTTTGGGGAAACGGAGAGGGATATAAATGAACCGTGTTCCAAGTTCCGCCCGCCCCAACTCATTCAGCTGATAAAAAACCAAAACACCCGGCCGCTCAGGGCTGAGGTGTTTAAAGGATTTTAAAAAATTATTTTTTAGGCGGTTTCAACTTGTCTTGTTCGGCTAAGGTTTTTATTCCGATGCGGATTAATTCCACTGTGGCGGATGAACGACTCGGGAATCGGTTTTCGAAGCGATAATCATCAATCTGTT
>CAZTDA010000233.1:0-4305 GCA_964612155.1 uncultured Eubacteriales bacterium
AGATGAAAAGTGGCTGATGGGAGAACTGAAAAAATTAAATGCGGCGAGCGTGATTATGATCGCGCTCGCCACCTGTGACCGAAATGATACTGTATGCGTGTTTTTGAAAAACAAAATTTAGTATCCAAGTTAACAGTTGACAGTTAAGAGTGAAAAGTGACATTCCCGTAACCCTGTAGGGCAGGATGCATCGAACCGTCGCGGTTCGTTACATCCCGCCGAAGATTTTTTAACAGTTGGCTGTTGACAGTAAACAGTTAAAGTTTGTTGCACAATATAAAATTATATCTTGTTTTCGGAATTATCACTGTACACTTTTAACTTTTAACTGTTCACTTAGCGGTTTACTTAAAGTAGCCCAAGTAGGCCTTTCCGGCTTCGAACATCTCGTCGACCATCGACTGGATTTCGGCGGGGCACAGCACTGCGGAGGTCAGCGGATCGAACAGGATGGCGTGATAAATCTTGCGCTTGTCGCCGTCGATGCAGCCCTGCACCGCGAGTTCTTCGCAGCGGGCGCTGGTGTTAACGAGCACCGCGAGCTGATCGGGGAGTTTTCCGACGCGGAACGGCTTGATGCCGTCTTTGCCCGCGCGCACCGGCGCTTCGACGCAGCAGCCCTCGGGCAGATTGTCGATGATGCCGAAGTTGCGGATGTTGCCGTTGAATTCGTAGGGCGCATTGTCGCCGAAAATGGCGTTAAAGATGGAGGCGGCGTACTCGTGACCGCGTTTTAAATCGACGGTCTCTTCTGCCAGCCAGTCGTCCATATCCTTCATCCACTTGCCGTCTTCTTCGCGGCTGAAATATTCCTTGAGAATATAGGCGTAGAGGCCGGGATTCCAGCCGGTGCCGCTGGTGCAGTATTTTTCGATCAAATCCGGGCGTTTGCGGAACCAAGCGTTATATTCGGAGTTGTGGCCGGAGGATTCGGTGACATAATAGTCGAGCGCCAAATACATCTCGTTGCGCACTTGCTCTTCGTTATAGACCTCGGGCTTTTCCATTGCTTTTTTGATCAGCGGATAAGCGTCTTTGCCGTTCCACTTGTAATCGAGATAAAACGCCTGATGGTTGATGCCCGCGCAGGTGTAGCTGATTTCGTCGATCGGCGCGCCGATCCAGCGAGCCAACATGCTCGCGGTGCCCTGTACGCTGTGGCAGAGGCCGGTGACATTCATCGTGGTTTCACTTTGCAGATAGCGGCACAACATTGCCATGGGGTTGGTGTAGTTGAGCACGATGGCGTTGGGGCAATATTTTTCGGCATCACGCAGGATTTCGAGCATTTTGGGCGCGGTGCGCAAAAAGCGGAAGATGCCCGACGGGCCGCGCGTATCGCCGACGTTGATGTCGACACCGTATTTTTTCGGGATTTCGATGTCGGTGCGGAAAATCTCGGGGCCGCCCGCCAAAATGGTGATGACAACGCCGTCGGCGTCTTTTAAGGCCTCGACACGGTCCAGCGTCGCCGTGACGGTGGCGGGATAATTGCCTGCGGCGATGATTTTTTTAGCCGCCTTTTCGCTGTAGGAAAGGCGGTCTTTATTGATGTCCATCAAGCAAATATGCGCGTCCTTGAACGCGTCAAAGGTCAATAGGTCGCGGACTAAGCCGCGCGTAAAGCCGAAACTTCCGGCTCCGATAAATGCGATTTTTTTCATGAAACAACCTCCGTGCAGAATTGAGTTAATTATAAAAGATTTGCACAAAAAGCGCAAGGGATTTTAGAAATTATCACGGTTTTGCGGGTAAAAAGAAAAATTAATTAGTCCGAGATCCTTCGGCTGCGCTCAGGATGACATTTTACCGGGGATTTGACAAAAAAACGAAATTATGCTACCATAAGCGCGTGTAGGGTGGAAAAATAATCATGGGTGAGTATCAATTATGAAAACGATTTCCGTGTTTTGTTCCGTTCCCGGTGAGCGGTAGCAATTCTGAATTAAATATGACAACGATATTTTGTGTCGCCGACAAGCCGCAATTTACGGATGCGGCGGTCGGTTGGTTTGCCTCAAAATGGGGGATTGCGCGTGAAGCGTATGAGCAAAGTTTTGCCGACATGAACGAAAACGGCGGGCCGCTTCCGAAGTGGTTTATCGCCGCGGACGAAAATGAAAATATTATAGGCGGATGCGGATTGATTCAAAACGACTTTGTCGACCGTACCGACCTGTTTCCCTATGTCTGTGCGCTGTATGTGGAAAAAGCGGCGCGCGGACAGGGTCTCGGCGGAAAACTGCTCGAATTCGCGCGCAAAGAAGCCGCAAAAAGCGGCTTCGAAGCGGTGTATTTATGCACCGACCATACGAGTTATTATGAAAAATACGGCTGGCGGTATCTTGCGCAGGGCATCGGAGACGACTCAAGCCCCTGCCGCATCTATACCGCGCCTACTATAAAGGAAAACGGCTGATGAATCAAATAAGAGTATGTTTAATACGACATGGCGAGACCGACTGGAATCGAGCCGGTATATTACAGGGCATTGAGGATATCCCTCTCAATTCCACGGGCGAAAATCAAGCGGTGCTTGTCGGCGATTATTTACGGACAAACGGAACATGGGACACGATCGTATCAAGTCCGCTGAAGCGAGCCAAACGAACCGCGGAACTGGTTGCCGAGCAACTCGGTTTCAAAACGGTCGCCTTTGAGGGTCTTTTGCGGGAGCGGGATTACGGAGAGAGTTCCGGTTTGACAAGAGAAGAACGCAAGATGCGATTCCCAGACGGAAATGAACCGGGATGGGAACCCATTGAGCATGTTCGGATGCGCTCTATGCAAGTGTTAAATAAACTCTCACAAGGTGAAAACGGTCGGAATATCATCGTCGTGTCGCATGGAGCGGTTATCAACTCCATGTTGGCGCTTTTATCAAACGGAGATATAGGAACCGGAAAAACGGCTTTGGAGAACGCCTGTATCAGCTATTTGCTGTACAATGGTAAGGGTGAATGGGAAATTGAATCCTATAACAAAGTGGTCTGGCGAACAAAGATAGCGCTTTAAAGGAGTTTTTCCGGGCTTTGAAAGGATTATTATAAATGAGTGTTTTGGAAGTAAAAGAGCTGTGCCACACCTTCGGGGACGCACCGCTTTTCAACAATGCCGAGATGGAGCTCTTCGGCGGCGATAAGATGGGTCTGACCGGACTGAACGGCGCGGGCAAGAGCACCTTCATCAACATGCTGACGGGCAAACTGCTGCCCGACAAAGGACAAATTAAATTTAACCACCGCCTGCGGCTGGGTTATATTGACCAACAGCTGACCATCGATTCGGCGCTCACGGTGCGCGAATTCTTACGCACGGCGTTTGCCGAGGCCTACGACGCCGCCGCAAAGATGGAAAAGGCGTTTGCCGAAATCGCGGCCTGCAAGGATGAGGCGCGCATTGCCGAGTTGAATGAGCAATGCGGTGAGTGGCAGCAGATTCTCGACCGCGACGGGTTTTACGGGCTGGAGGCAAAAATCGAAAAGACCGCCGCCGGACTCGGACTGAACGCGTTCGGGCTGGACAGACCCGTCGCGCAGCTCTCGGGCGGTCAGCGCGCAAAGGTCATGCTGGCGCGGCTGCTGCTCGAAGAACCCGATGTGATGCTTTTCGACGAACCGACGAACTTTTTAGACATTGACCACATCGAATGGCTGGTCAAGTATTTAAACAGCTTTAAAGGGACTTATATGATCGTCTCGCACGATTATAAGTTCTTGACCCGCGTGACGAACTGCATCTGCGACATCGAGCACGGCAAGATCACCCGCTACGGCGGCGATTACGAGACGTTTGCGAAGTTAAAAGAAGAGCGGCGCGTCGCTTATGTGAAGGACTACGAGAGCCAGCAGAAACAGATTGAGAAGCTGCAGGACTACATCGACCGCAACATCGTGCGCGCATCGACCTCAAAGATGGCAAAGAGCCGCCGCAAAGAACTGGAGAAAATGGACATTCTCGACCGGCCGGCCGACAGCCCCGAGCCGACATTTTCGTTTAAGTATCAGCCGATCACGGGGCGCGAGGTGCTGCTGACCAAGAAACTCTCGGTCGGCTATGATTTTGCGCTGCTGCCGCCGATCGATCTGCGGTTGGTGCTCGGGGAAAAAGTCGCCGTGACCGGGTTTAACGGCATCGGGAAAACGACTTTTTTAAAGACCGTGTGCAAGCTGATTCCCTCGATATCTGGCGAATTCTTGTTCCATCCCAAGGCGACTTTCGGCTATTACGAGCAGGAGAGCGTATGGGATCAGACCGAGTGGACGGCGTTCCACCGCGAGGGTGCGCCAGACCTTTATCCGGAGC
>CAZTDA010000234.1:0-4267 GCA_964612155.1 uncultured Eubacteriales bacterium
TAAAGAACCTGCCGACAGTGGTGAAAAATCCGTTTTCACTGCGCACACCGGTCGCGGCTTCTTCACCGGGCAAGGTGACATAGTTCACCTGTTCGGTATTAATGGGCGCCATGCCATATTCGTTCTTTGCGATGTCCTCGGTGGTTCTGATATTTACCCGCTGCTCAAGTTCGCGGCTCTTTTGCTGATAATCGGTTTTCATTTGGCTGATTTGTGCGGTGGTACGCGTGATTTCTTTGTTGATCTCGGTGAGCTTGGCCTGATTATAGACCACAACGCCGAACATTACCATCAACACGATGCAGGCTGTAAAAACTTTGACCATTTTGGACATGCGCAGCCGACTGATGGTGGCGTCAATGCCCCTGATTTCGGAAATTTGCGCTTTGACCGTGGGTTTTTTAGCGGGTTCCGGCTTTACATTCGACTTTGGTAAATTGTCCGCCGCGTATTTCGGTGCAAAGTCCGCATGGATGGTCTTCTTTTTGGCCGCCGCAATCGCTTGCGCCTGTTTGCGCTGTTTTGCCTCCCGGTCAAACCGAGAAAAATCATAGGCAAGATTGTCGTACTGTGCCATACCTTTTAACCATCCTTTCTGAGTTCGAAATCTTTTTCTTTTTCTTTGTCTCTGCTCTTTTAACCCTTTATTTTGTGCCTCTGTCTTTTATCTCTAATCTTTATCTGTATTTCTATTTTTATAATTTCTCTATAATTCTCAATTTCGCGCTCGCCGAACGCGGATTTTCATCGAGTTCATTTTGGGACGGCAGCATCGGTTTTTTGGTGATCAAATGCCCCTCCGCCCTGTGATTGCACACGCAGATCGGAAACTCGGGAGGGCAGATGCAATCGGTTATTTTGTCTTTATAGAACCGTTTTGTCATTCTGTCCTCAAGCGAATGGAAGGTCAAAATGACCATCCTGCCCCCGTGGTTTAATTTTTGCCATCCGGCTTCCAGTCCTGCGGCGAGCTCTCCCAACTCGTCGTTGACTTCAATTCGAAGTGCCTGAAAACAGCGTTTGGCGGGATGTCCTTTTTCGCTTCGGGCTGCAGCCGGCATGGCGTTCTTTATAATATCCGCCAGCTCGGTGGTCGTCTTTATTTCCCGTTTGGCCCGAATGTCGCAGATTGCATCTGCGATTCTTCTTGAAAAGCGTTCCTCTCCATACTCGAAAAATATCCGCGCGAGATCTTCTTTTTTATAGGTGTTGATAACCTCCCGTGCGGACAAACCCCTACTTTGATCCATCCTCATGTCGACTTCCGCTTCATTTTTGTAAGAAAAACCCCTCCCTGTCTCGTCGAGTTGGTGCGATGAAACCCCGCAATCAATCAGAATTCCGTCGACCCCGTTTATATTGAGCTCGGTCAGCAATTGCGCCATCCGGCTGAAACGGTCATGATAAACCTTTGCACAAGAATATTTTAAAAGCCGCTCCCCCGCTGTTTTGACCGCTTCTTCGTCACGGTCGATTGCGATGAGGTGCCCTGTGGTCAATTGTTTTGCAATCTGCTCGGAATGTCCGCCGCCGCCTGCCGTAGCATCGACATAAATACCGTCCGGTTTAATGGCGAGCCCTTCGATGCACTCACCGAGCATCACGCTGTAATGATTAAATTCCATTTCTATAACCCGATGTTGCCCGGGATCTTGAACGGTCCCGCTTCGGGCAGTTTTGCCTTGCTCCAAATTTCGATGTTCGTCATTGCGCCGATGATCACAACTTCGCTTTTTTCATCAAGCCCCGCCACTTTGCGCAGTTCGGGTGTGATGGTGATGCGGCCTTGCTTGTCCGGCGTAACCTCGATGGCATAACGGAAGACATCGCGCATGCCGAGACGGACATCTCGGGGCATATTTTCGATATTGGCTTTTACGCGCTCCCAGGTGGCTGCGGTATAACCTGCCAAACATCCGGAGTCGCCGTCCATAAGGATGACAAAGGACTCGCCCATCTCCTCGCGAAACTTCGCGGGGACAAACAACCGGCCCTTTTCGTCGATGCTATACGTGAAACTGCCGATCAGCAAGGTCCTTCCTCCTCTCATAGGTGTTTAGGCAGAAGACGATTTGAGAGCGATTTGTTAACCACTTTAACCCTCGGCTCACCTATTCAACCCACCGTGACCCTATTATACTTCATTTGTCCCCCATATGCAAGCAGAGCGCTTCAGATAAAAATAGTAATATCTTAACATTTATGGGGATTTTGCGAAGTTTGTCACAAAAAGAAAAAAGCGGGGTAAAAACCTCGCTTTTTGCGTGACCTTTGGGTCGGAGAAATCAAACTATTTGGCTTTATTACGGCGTTTTGCAGCTATGAGAATAGCGCTTGCGGAAGTCAGTATCAACGCCAAAACGAGCGTTATGTCTGTGTTTTGCGCGCCCATCGGCGGAGTTGGGATGTCTTCTTGAGATGATGTTGAGTTCATGGAAGATTTGTAGCTCTGTATCGGTTGTGAATCGCTGTTTACCGACGGTATACTGCTTTGTACCGAAATCAACGCCGGATCCGCCCAGACATATACAAAAACATCAAGTGAAACCGTATTCCCGCTGTTATCGTTCACGGTGTAGGTGATTGTATAACGACCCGGTTTATTCGTATTAACTGCCGGTATGATGTCATAAACGGCATTCCCCTGCGACTCCGCAGATGATGATGAAAAAACTTTAACCTCTGCCTGTATATGACTGGTCAATTCCCCGTCTACCGGATCATAAGCGAGCAAATTTAAACCCGGTTCACTTTTCAAATCAAATGGTGTACTGCGTTGTGTGAAAGAGATATTATTGGCCTTTATGACAGGAGCGCTGCCTTTATACAGATTAACCTTTACTTCCATAAAAGTCGATACGCCCGTCTGATATGTAAACATAAACATCATCGGCTCGCTTTCGAAAGTCATAATACCGGTTGAGGCATCTATCGTTTCGACGCTGCACCAAATAATCTTACTGAGATTTTCTTTGCCCACCAAAGCACCGAGGTCTGCCGTCCACTTGCCGTTTTTTAAGGTTTTTTGCAACAAGACCGACTGCGGAGAGAGCGAACTGTATTGAAGCTTTTCGTTTGTGCTTAAATCCAGTGAGGCAATTTGGTTGCGGAATATGAACAATCCTTCCAACTGTGTCACTCCCGTGAGATCAAGCTGTTTTATCCGGTTGTCATTACATTCAATTCGAGTCAGCGAAACGCAGCCGGAGAGATTGAGTTCAATCAAGCGGTTATATTGGCAATCCAGCGAAAAAAGGGCTGAACAACCGGAGAGATTCAATTTCTCAAGATTGTTATTTGCAAGCTGCAGCACACTCAATTTGCTCATTTTAGACAGATCAAGCACTGTGAGATTGTTACTGCGTAAAAATATCCGCTCAACTTGCGTAAAATTCTTAATTCCGTCAGCTGAAGAAATTGAATCGAGCCACAATTCTTTTACGTTTGTACATTCAGTTTCCGACAGTGTTCCGGTTTTATCCAAATCAAAATTCTTTACATATTCCCGAAAAACCGGGTCGGGAAAATTGGCTGCGTCAATCGGGACTCCGGCGGCGAACAGCGGCAGCGGCAGGATTGCCGATAACAAAATGAGACAAGTCAGAATTGCGATGAACTTCTTCATGGTGAACTCCCTTCATGTTCATGGGCATGACCCATATTATGGAATGCAAAAGGCATAAAAACGCCTTGCATAAACGCAATTTATATAATCGTTATTGTTCCAATTCCAAAAACACCTGTGAGAGCAGTTCAAGCGTGTTGGTGGCGTCGGCGGCGGTGATCGAGTATTTTTCGGCAGCCAGCTGCCCTGCTTTCCCGCAGCACCATGCGCCTATGCAGGCTGCGTCAAAGGGCTCGACACCCTGCGCCGCAAAGCCGCCGATCACACCGGCAAGCAAATCACCGCTGCCGCCCTTTGCCATGGCCGGGCTTCCCTCCGCGACAATGCACACCCGCTCGCCGTCGGTAATAATGGTGTCTGCTCCTTTAAGCAGCAACACTACATCGTTTTGGGCTGCAAAATCTATTGCAACTTCAAGTTTTTTCTCTAAAAGCTCAACGAGCGCAATACCGGTCAGGCGCGAAAACTCGCCCGGGTGTGGTGTTAAAATCAAGCGCTTTCCGTACTGTCCAAGCAGATCGCGGTATTCGGGGACGGAGTTAAGCGCGTCGGCATCGAGCACCATCGGGTTATCGGTGCGGTCGGCAAGCCGAAAGATCAAATCGGCACGATCATTGCCGCTGCCCCATCCGCAGCCGGCGA
>CAZTDA010000235.1:0-4264 GCA_964612155.1 uncultured Eubacteriales bacterium
TGGAGGACGGTGTTATTATCGATGAAAAAATCAACAACTGATGAACCGAATAACACGGTTCCGAACGAACAGACAACCTCGAGCCCGGAGCTTGAACAAACAGCCGATACCGTACAATTGACCCAAGACAAACCGGAGCCGATGATCTATTGCGAAAATCTGGTCAAGATCTTCAAGACCGGTGAAATTGAAGTTATTGCGCTGCAAGGTCTGGATTTGACCATAGAAAAAGGCGAGCTGACTGCGATTATAGGCAACTCCGGTTCGGGCAAATCGACCCTCTTAAACTTGTTAGGCGGTTTGGATCGGCCTTCTGCCGGTATCTTAAGAGTTAACGGGCAGAACATGTTAAAGTTCACCGAACAGCAGATGGTTGAGTATAAACGCAAGACCGTCGGTTTTGTGTGGCAGAACAATGCCCGAAACCTGATTCCCTACCTCACCGCTCAACAAAACATCGAGCTTCCGCTGTCAATTGTCGACCCGCATATGCCGCGCCAAAAACGCGTTGACCGCGCAAAAGAACTGTTGGACATGGTCGGCCTCTCCCATCGGCTCGGCAATCGTCTCAGCCAACTTTCCGGAGGCGAACAGCAGCGTGTTGCCATCGCGCTGGCACTGGCCAATAATCCCGCCCTTTTACTTGCCGACGAACCGACCGGTGCTGTTGATATGGCTACCGTCGGAATGATTCTTGATATTTTCAACCGTTTAAACCGCGAGCTCGGTCTGACCATAATCATTGTCACACACGATCGGCAGCTCTCCCGCAAAGTCAACCGCGTAGTTGCCATTCGCGACGGACGGACCAGCAGCGAATTTATCCGCTCAAATTATGCCGATGAAATCGCCGCAAACGCCAAACGTCTTGTGAACACCAACCTCAACTTTAATATCGATTCACACGAAGAGTTTGTGGTGCTCGACCGCACCGGACGTCTTCAGATTCCGAAAGAATATTTGGAACGTTTGAATTTAAAAGGCGGAAACAAGTTGAAAATGAGCATGACAGATGATACAATAACTTTGGAGCGCCCGCAGGACAAACCGGAAGAGCCGGAGTCGGAAAGTAAAGGCGGTTCCGAAAAAGCTTAAAGGA
This sequence comes from uncultured Eubacteriales bacterium, assembly GCA_964612155.1. Lineage (GTDB taxonomy): Bacteria > Bacillota > Clostridia > Oscillospirales > JAKOTC01 > DAOPZJ01. Next base: position 1,100 of record CAZTDA010000235.1, read on the forward strand.
GGATGTGAATGAATAAATTCACAAAGGCCGTTATCCCGGTTTTCATCGTCGTGCTGATGCTCATGTCATCTATAATCGGATGTGCAGCACCGATTTCCACTTCATCCGTATCAACATCTGTTCCCTTGATAACAGTACCGGATAAACCCACGAGCACTATTGTCACAGGCGATCCGCCCGCACTCAATGTTAAAACCGAACATACCACGACTGAGCTTGAGGGGTATAAACAGACCAACGGCGATTTCATCGGAATATTCGAAATTCCGGGAATTAACCTCAAAGAACTGGTTGTCGAAGCACCGGACAACGATTACTACATGCGCAAGGACCTCTATAAAAATTATCGTCACGAGGGTATCCTGTTCTTTGATTACCGTTGCCTTCCGAACGGAGAATTCGGCTATAATAACGTTCTTTACGGCCATAACATCGGCAAGAGTAAATATAGCGATAAAATGTTCGGAAAGTTGGTTCAATATCGCAGCGGCGATGTCTATCTGACTGCTGATGTATTTAAATTTACAGCGTATAACGGTTACACATATTATTTTAAGCTCTTTACCGGTTATGACACATCGCCCTCATCCAATGGTGATCCTTATTATTTTATCAACCTCGATTTTAACCAGGATAAAACCTATCATTTCACCGATATGCGCCGTTATCAAAACTATACCGATTTCATCAGAGCGGCTTTCGAACGTTCGGATTTCCCGACACCTGATTTGGAAGTGGGCTTTTATGACAAAATTCTGACACTGGTTACCTGTGTTTATGATTATGACAACTGGCGTTATACTTTACAGGCAAAATTGATGCACACCGATGAAGTAGCGCAGTATTTGTCGGCACATCCTCAAATCGCAGCACCCGGAGAAATCATCGGAAATCCCGCACCGTATTAATCGTGAATATTTGCAATACAGCGTACCTTTTCGGTACGCTGTTTTTGTACTTGTCAAAAGTAAGATTTTTATAGTATAATAAAGCCATCTTGTTGCGGAGGTGTCGTACTTGCAGGAACAGCTTTCTTTGCGCTGTGCGGAGAATGCAGAGCATCTGTCTATTCTGAGCGGGATTCCCGTTCGGGTGTTTGACACTTTTAACCGTACTTTTATGGATCTTGATCCCGAAGGTCTTGTTCCCGATCATCAAAAATACTTTTGTTCTTTTTGCGGATATAGCAAATGCAATCCCGAGAACACCCATTTCTACGGCTGCAACGAGGCATACCGCTGGAACGGGAAATATATATACTACTGCCCCATCGGACTTCTGTTTTGCGCCTCCTCGGTCACGGACGATACCGGTAAAATGCAGGCGGGACTGGTCGCCGGTCCTGTCATTTTGGGTGAACAAAAGGACTCGCTTGCCGAAATTGAAGACCCGAAATTATTAAAATCCGTGCAAAATCTGCCCGTATTTTCAACGCAGCAGGTAAATGCGCTCTCCTCTTGCCTGCTTGCCTGCGCAATGCTTTCTTCCGGGGTATCATACGGTTTGGCGGGCAGTTTTGTCTATGAGCAGGAAAAGCAGCTCAATGCGATCTTTTCGGCGCACAGCGACTTTTTGGGTGAGCAGGAATGCACCTACCCCATTGAATACGAAAAAGCCCTGCACCGCCTGATTATCGAACACGACAAGAGCGGCGCTCAGGCCTTGTTAAATGAGCTGCTCGGTTTTATCTATTTCTCGAGCAATTATGATTTGGAAACCATACGAGAGCGCTCGGTAGAATTGGTGGTTTTGCTGTCGCGTTCTATCATCGACGCAGGCGCTGACGCAAAAGAGATTTTTCTTTCCAACAGCGGTTATATTCACGAGATTGAGCAGTTTACCTCTGTCGAGCAGTTAAACGTCTGGCTGAGCGTGATGCTGCACCGGTTTATCAACTATACTTTTGATTTTACGCAGGTCAAACACTCCGACGTAGTTTTTAAAGCCATGAACTATATCAAGGCCAATTACGCCGGCAAAATCACACTGGATGATATTGCAAAACATGTGTTTTTAAGCCGTTCCTACTTGAGCACGGTCTTTAAGGACGATACCGGCATGAGTGTGACCGATTATATTAAGCACATCCGCATTGAAAAAAGCAAGTTGTTTTTGCTGGATAACCGGATTAAGCTGGCCGACATCGCAGCGCTTTGCGGTTTTGAGGATCAAAGTTATTTCACTAAGGTCTTTCGCAGCGAAGTCGGCATCTCCCCGAAAAAATACCGCGACAGCGGCGGCCGCACTGTAAATGTAAACATCAATCCCAACGGGAGTATCAATTCATAATTTTAAGTAAGGACGGTTCATTCATGCACGAAATTCTTGAAAAAAGAACTTTAAACGCCAACACCTGGCTGATGCGAATTCACGCGCCGCTGGTCGCCAAGCGCTGCGAACCCGGTCAGTTTATCATCTTTCGCATTGACGAACAGGGGGAACGTGTCCCGCTGACCATTGCCGATTACGACCGCGCCAGCGGCAGCGTCACGATTATTTTTCAATCGATCGGCGCCTCAACGGTTGCTCTTTCGAAGTTGAACCAAGGTGATTTTCTTTTGGATTTTGCCGGTCCTTTGGGCAATGCCTCGAAGCTTGAGGGGCATAAAAACGTGGCGATTATCGGCGGCGGTGTCGGTTGTGCAATCGCCTACCCGCAAGCAAAAAAGCTTTACGGCATGGGCTGCAAGGTCGATTTGATCGCCGGATTCCGCAGCAAAGATATTGTCATGCTCGAGGACGAAATGCGCCAAAACAGCACCCGCCTTTTTATTACAACCGACGACGGCAGCTATGGCGAAAAAGGACTTGTGACTGACAAGTTGAAGTCGTTGATTGAGAGCGGCGAAAAATACGATGAGGTCATCGCCATCGGGCCGGTTATTATGATGAAATTCGTTACGCTGACCGCAAAGGCCTACGGCGTGCCCGTCACCGTCAGTTTGAATCCGATTATGGTCGACGGCACCGGTATGTGCGGCGGCTGCCGTGTTTCGGTGGGCGGCGAGACCAAATTCGCCTGTGTCGATGGGCCTGAATTTGACGGATATCAAGTCGATTTTGACGAATTGATGCGCCGAAACACCGCTTATAAAACGCAGGAATCCGAAGCCACACATAAATGTCGGTTGATAAAGGAGTAAACATCCCATGCACAATATGAAC
>CAZTDA010000236.1:0-4248 GCA_964612155.1 uncultured Eubacteriales bacterium
TTGCAAAAGAGCGGAATACCACTGTTTGAATACACGCCCTTACAGGTCAAATCATCGGTCACCGGTTACGGAAAAGCCGAAAAAGCACAGGTCATGGAGATGACGCGTATGATTTTGGGGCTTGAAAAAGTCGCAAAGCCCGACGATGCCGCCGATGCATTGGCGCTGGCCGTCTGTCACGCCCATTCGTCCGGATCGGCCATTGCGGCAATCTACCGCAACCACAAATGAATTCCAGAAAGATGGGTAGATCATGTTTTATTGTCTGAACGGAACCCTGATTCATAAAGACACTTCAAGCGCGGTCATCGACTGCGGCGGCGTGGGGTTTTTGTGCCACTGCTCGCTGAACACGGTCAAAAAGTTGCCCAAAATCGATGAAAATGCTTTTTTATTTACCCATCTGTGCGTTAAAGAAGATGCATTGGATCTTTTCGGGTTTGCCGACCGCGCGGAACTGGATTGCTTTAAATTGCTGATCGGCATCTCCGGGGTCGGCGCGAAATCGGCGCTATCGGTGCTCTCGGAATTAGACAGCGACAAATTCGCGCTGTGCATTGCGGCGGGGGATTATAAGCGGCTGCAAAAGGCGCAGGGCATCGGTCAAAAGACCGCCCAGCGCATTGTTTTGGAACTCAAAGACAAGGTCGGCGGTGTCGGCGGAAACGCCGAACTGATTGAAGCAATGACCGCCGAGACCGGAAACGCCATGGAAGAGGCCATCGCGGCGCTGGTTTCGCTGGGATACGGACGCACAGACGCGGCCTCCGTGATCGCAAAACTCGATCGCGCGATGCCGGTCGAGGACATGATCCGCCACGGCCTGAAAGAACTCTCCGGGAGATTTTAGAGTTTGAAAGTTAATTTTTCAAACTTTTCTGCGAAAGGATGGCCAACAGATGCCCTTTAACGACGATTTTAAAACCGAATATGAGGATCGATTCGTCAGTCCGGTGAGTCAGGGCGAGGAAACCGACAACGACAACAAACTGCGCCCGAAAACACTTTTGGAATATATCGGACAGGCCACCGCAAAGGATAATTTAGCGGTCTTTATCGAGGCGGCGAAAAAGCGCGCAGAACCGCTTGATCATTGCCTGTTATACGGCCCTCCGGGTCTCGGCAAAACGACGTTGGCCTGTATCATCGCAAACGAACTCGGCGTCAACATCCGCGTGACCTCGGGCCCTGCAATTGAGCGGCCGGGCGATCTGGCGGCGCTGCTCACCAACCTCGCGGCGGGCGACGTGCTGTTCATCGACGAAATTCACCGGCTGTCGCGCACGGTCGAGGAGATTCTCTATCCCGCAATGGAGGACTACGGCCTTGATATCATCATCGGAAAAGGCCCGGCGGCGCGTTCCATCCGGGTCGATCTTCAAAAATTCACACTGATCGGCGCGACCACCAGAGCCGGACAATTGACTTCGCCGCTGCGTGACCGGTTCGGCATCAACCTGCGCCTTGAACTCTACACCAAAGACGAACTCTGCGCCATCGTCACCCGCAGCGCCGGGATTTTGGGCATCCCCTGCGACCGCAGCGGAGCCGTCGAGATTGCCGGACGCAGCAGGGGAACACCCCGTATCGCAAACCGGTTGTTAAAGCGTCTGCGCGATTTTGCGGAGGTCGCGGGCGAGGGCGTGATCGACAAAAAGCTCGCGGATATGGCGCTGTCCCGCCTCGAAATCGACGAACTCGGGCTTGACACCATCGACCGCAGGATGTTGAAAATGATCGTCACCTCCTACGGCGGCGGCCCGGTCGGCCTTGAGACCTTGGCGGCGGCGGTCGGCGAAGAGGCCATCACGCTTGAGGATGTTTACGAGCCGTATTTAATGCAGATCGGATTTTTGTCCCGCACCCCGCGCGGCAGATGTATCACCCCCGCGGCCTGTCGTCATCTGGGCATTTCGATGCCCGGAAGTTCGATACCCGGTCAACAGTCACTCATATAGATCATTTATTTTTAAACCAAACCAAGGATGGCCAAACAATGAGAATTGCAAACGAACACACTGAATACAAACTGCTCGACGCGTCGGGCGGGGAACGCCTCGAAAGTTGGAACGGGGTTGTTTTAATTCGTCCCGACCCGCAAGTGCTTTGGAATACCCCCAAAACCGACCCGCGCTGGAATACGGCTGCGGCGCGCTATGTTCGTTCAAGCACAGGGGGCGGCTCGTGGGAAATGCGCACCAAAGTCCCCGATGTGTGGCAGATGCGATATAAAGATTTAAAATTCAACTTGAAGCCGATGGGCTTTAAGCATACCGGGGTTTTTCCCGAGCAAGCAGTCAACTGGGATTTGACAAGAAAAATCATATCGAAAGCGGATAAGCCGTTTCCGGTGTTGAATTTATTTGCCTATACCGGCGGGGCGACGCTGGCTTGTTTGGCCGAGGGCGCTGAGGTCGTGCATGTTGACGCATCCAAGGGCATGGTGGTATGGGGCAGGGAAAACGCTGAAATAACGGGGCTATCAAACGCCAAATGCCGTTGGATTGTGGACGACTGTTTAAAGTTTGTCGAGCGCGAAACGCGGCGTGGGAACAAATATCGCGGCATCATTATGGATCCGCCGTCCTATGGGCGCGGGCCGAGCGGCGAGGTCTGGCAATTGGAGTCGAAAATCCACGAATTTGTGGCCTCTTGCGCAAACCTCTTGGCAGACGACGCGGAATTTGTTATGATAAACTCCTACACGACCGGGCTTGCCCCCTCTGCGGTGGCGTACCTGCTCGGCGTGGAGATTGCGAAAAAGCGCGGCGGGAAAGTCACCGCCGACGAGATCGGATTGCCCGTGGAGAGCACGGGTTTGATTCTGCCCTGCGGCGGCACGGCTTTATGGACGGCAAAATGAACGAAGCGATTGTATTTGACCATGTTGATTTTGAATATGACCCGAACGAACCGGTGATACGCGACCTCTCGCTGAAAATCTGCGAGGGGGAATTTGTCGCGGTGCTCGGGCACAACGGCAGCGGCAAATCGACGCTTGCCAAATTGATCAACGCCATTTTGGTGCCCTCCTGCGGCAAAGTGACCGTTTTCGGAATGGACACCGCCGACGAAAAACTCACCAACGAAATCCGCAAAAACGCGGGTATGGTATTTCAAAACCCGGACAACCAGATCGTCGCAACCAGCGTCGAGGAAGACACCGCGTTCGCACCCGAAAATCTCGGTGTACCTCCGATTGAAATTCGCAAACGGGTAGATACGGCACTCGACGAAGTCGGCATGCGCGAATTCGCAGACAGACCGCCCTATAAACTCTCGGGCGGTCAAAAACAACGGGTCGCCATTGCGGGCATCCTTGCGATGCAGCCGAAAATTGTCATTTTAGACGAACCGACCGCCATGCTCGACCCCAAAGGGCGCAAAGAGGTTTTAACGACCATCAAGCGGCTGAACGCCTCCGGCATTACGGTGGTGTTTGTGACCCACTATATGGACGAGGCCGCCAAAGCCGACCGGGTTTTGGTGATGGACAGGGGCGTTTTGGTGCGCGATTGTCCGCCACGTGTTTTATTTTCCGAAGCCGACTTTCTGCGCGGATTGGGACTCGATATCCCACCCGCCGCCAAACTCGCCGAGGAACTGAAAAAATCCGGCCTGCCGATTCAAAAAACGGTGCTGAACGCGACCGAGTGCGCCGAGGAAATTGCGGCGCTGATCGGGGGCAAAAAATGGCGATAATCAGGGTTAAAAATCTCACCCATATCTACAGCCCCGGCACACCGTTTGCGCAAACAGCGCTCGACAGGGTCAGCTTCAGCGTCGAAAAAGGCGAATTTTTAGGGGTCATCGGACATACAGGCAGCGGCAAATCGACGCTGATGCAGATGTTGAACGGCCTTTTAAAGCCCACGGGCGGCGAGATTTATTTTAACGAAGAGAACATTCAAGCCAAGGGCTACAAACTGCACGAGCTGCGGTTTGCGGTCGGTATGGTCTTTCAATATCCCGAATATCAGTTATTCGAGGAAACCGTTTATAAAGACATTGCATTCGGTCCGAAAAACATGGGGCTCAAGCCCGACGAGATCGACCGGAGAGTCCGCAGGGCTGCGCAATTTTGCGGCTTGCGCGATGAACTGCTTGAACGGTCGCCGTTTGAACTCTCGGGCGGTCAAAAACGCCGCGCCGCGATTGCGGGCGTGATTGCGATGGAGCCCAAGGTCTTGATTTTGGACGAACCGGCGGCGGGTCTCAACAGCCGGGAAACAGCGGAACTGGCTTTGC
>CAZTDA010000237.1:0-4242 GCA_964612155.1 uncultured Eubacteriales bacterium
CTGCGGAATTTAAGGAATTTTCGGAGTTTGCAGAATTCGCGGAACTTGTTGTCGCACATCCGCAAAGAAATAGGATCATCAGCAATATACATAATGTCTTTTTCATATTAATCTCCCTTATATTATCAAATCGTAATAATTAAACAGCGACGATTAAACATAGCATAGCATATATTTCCCAAATTGTAAATATTGCCCCTCACAGCAAATAAAACACCGATTCCAACGGAAATGTCACTGTCCACTTTTCACTGCCAACTGTTCACTTTACGATTGCACATTCAATCCGACAATGTTATAATCGTTCGGAACGGAGGTGTTCCAATGAATTTTAAATACGTTTCCAATTGGCAACGTGGCGTCACGGCGAAAAAATACCTGCATCCGCCGTTTTGCGAGCGTTTAGTCACCCTTTGGCCCGATGCAAAGGTTGTAATCGGCACCATCTACGGCGTTGGGGAAGAGCAGCCCGAATCCTGCGGTTTTCGCATTCTGCGCGGTGATCCGCCGACGGCTTTCCCGCGTGAGGAGACCCAGCAGAGCGCCCGTGCAGACGGCATCCCGATTCACTCGATTTTAAGACGCACCAATCGATGCTTTTTCGAGATGGAGTGCTTTTGCGATATCAAGCGCATACCGACCGTTTTTGTCAAAGTCACGATGGACAACCAGTCCGGCTACGAGGCCGACGAGCACATGACGATTCTTTTACGCAAGGGCAAAGAGACCACACTGACCGGCTCGGACGATGACGGCTACAGCCCTTATCTCTCCGACTGCGCGCCTTGGCTTTTTATGCCGAGTCATGCGGTCTTCAAGGACGGCATTTTATCCGAGGGCGAATATCGGTTCAGCACCAACGGAAAAGAAGCGGTCGATGTCGGCAACGGAATGATCCGGCTGGACTTCAAAGTGCCGCCCAAGGAAAAACGCGAGTTTTATTTTGCGTTCGGCGAAAACGCGCCCGGTAAATTCGATTATGTAACCGAGCGCGAAAAGACCGAGCGTTTTTGGAAAGAGGAACTTTCAGCCATCAAGACCGTTCCGGCCACCGACGATGCCGAGATTCAAACGGCTTATACCAACTTCGTCGCTCAGCTGCTTCAGTTTTATTGCATTCCCAAGGGGCATGATTATGTTTTGCCGCGACAGGGAAGCATGCAGCGCTTGATCTGGCCATCCGAAGAGATGCCGGTGATTATGGCGCTGTCCAAAGCGGGCGATTTTTCGAAGTATCTGCGCCCGGTCATGGACACCTATTTCGGCATCTTGCAGCAGGAGAGCGGACAGATCGTCAACTTCGGCGTGCCGTGGGCATCGGTGACCAGCTGCTGCTTATACGGCTTTGCCGCCTATACGCTGGATAACAATGACCGTGAATACTTCGAAAAATACCGCAAAAACGCCTTAAAAGCGGTCGAGTGGATCGAACAGACCAGAAAGTCCACCTATGATAATCCGAACCTGTTCGGCGGTTTATTCCCCCCGATGCGCTCCTGCGACTACGAGCAGCCGGGCGCGCAGTGCTGGGGTCAGACCGATGTCTACAATCTCGACAGTTACCGCGCTTTAATTGCAACTTTTAAACATTTTAACGCCGAAGGGTTAGAGCAGATCGAACAGGCCAACGACTCCTACCGTGCCGTGATGAAGGCAATTGTCGACAATCTCTGCGAAAAGAATACCGGCAATTTCACTCTGCCGGTCGACCCGCACGACGACCCCGAACGCGAAGCGGAATTTGATAAGGGTATTGCGCCGCGCCGTGAGGGCGTGACCCCGATGATACTGAACTTGAATTTGATTGACGAGACCACCGATATTCCGGAACGGCTCGAAAACGGCTGCCGTGAACTCGGCGTATTCGGTCCGGGTCTGACTTGGTTAATGGCCGACCGCGGCGTGTTCCGTGACGGGCATAAGGTCTGGTACGGCTCGTGGACGGACTTAGAATGGTTCAAATATTATGAGCGCAGCGGGCAGCACGACAAGATGAAAGAAATTTTGGACGCGCAGCTCAAATACATCATGACGCCCGAATATTACATGATGGAGCGCTACGACCAGACGAATCCGTTTTATGCCCCGTGGCTGCCGAACGCCAGTAACAACGGCAGAACTATGTTGATGATGCTAAGCTATTACGGATCACAAAATGTATAAAAACGGAAACGGCGCATTCGCGCCGCCTCTTATAGTAAAGCCACTTAAAAAACAAGGCGAGGATAAAAGGAAAGTGGCTTCACTATAACATTTATTTTAGAACAATCAATATTTTTGGGAACCGGTTTTACCGATGACGGAATTTGCACCGTCAAGCAGATGCTGAGCGCCGCATTCACGCATTGTAACGCGGTATTCATCCAGCACTTCTTTCACGGTTTTGCTGCTGTCCATGATGGCATTCACGAAACAGTCGTTGGCCGCAAGCTGGACATCCTGTATCAGATCTCTTGTATACCATGATGATAACCGCACCGCATATAGGTCTATAACCGGTACTTCCATGGCGAAGCCGTCTTCTATTGCCGTTTTACGCAGTTCACTGAGTGCAATTCCGGTGTTATATTGGAAAGTGGAATCGCCGTATTGCTGGTTATAACCGCTGTATTCATCGCCCATGTTTAATCCTTCAATACGACCCAGCAGATTGGGCAGGGTGGGATAACTGCCGTCCTCCATAAGGTTGATCGAAATGGTACCGTCGGAACTGATGGTGTAATTTTGATCGGAGCCGTAACGAGTTTCATAATAATTATATTTTGAGCCGAAAAATAAGTCGAGTAAAAAGTTGACATACTTTTCCGGTTCAGGCGTATTGGTGGCGAGCACATATCCGGCAAAAGAGATATCAAGAACTTGCGGGTTCACTGTACCGTTTTGTGTGATTCCGGTGGTTAAGGCGTATTTGCTCATGGCACCCAAATAAGCCATGTTGGTTGTATTACCCGCGTAATAAACAGAGGCATATTCCTTTTGTTCACGCAGCAAAGTGAAATAGGGATTGGTGTCCGTGCCGACAAAATCCATATTTAAAATACCATTGGTGTATAATTCACGCAGATATTTAAGCGCTTCTTCGGCATCCGGTTTTAAAAAACCGTCGATGATGCAATTTTCCAGCGGATCATAACTGATCATTCCGTAACCGGAGGTATATAAGCCGTATGCGCGTAAAATATCCGCCGCGCAATAATTCGGATAACTGCACATCGGTATCATTTTGGTGACATCAGTGCTTCCGTTCGTTTGCAGCACTTCGACTTTTTGAGCGAATTGTGTGAGCTCGTCAAGGGTTGTCGGTACTTCCGCTCCGAGGGTCTCAAGAATCTTTTTATCAAAAGCGCGAACCTGCGGGCTGACGGTCATATAGGCGCTTGGAATGGCCCAGATGTGACCGTCCACCGTAAACGCATCGCGAACCGCCTGCGGAACTAAATTCCAAACGGGATTGTTTACAAGATAGTCCTCAAGGGGCAGAATGTTTTCGGGATCAGCATACATATCGACTAAATTTGAGTTGTTCATATAAACAAACCCGGAGACAACTTCGGCGGTGTGTCCGCCGGACAACAGGGAACGGATAATACCGTTCGCGTCAGTAGCAATCGTGGTGACTTTTAAATCGACATTATACCGCAGTGCGATATCCTGCAGCCATTTGTCGCCGTTTTCAACATCGTAAGTATTATTGCGGTAAAAGAATCCGGGATAGGCGATATCCACCGTCGTCGGGTAATCTCTGCTTACCCCCTCAGGGAACAAAGCGCTCGTGCTTTCTTGTTTCGAACAACCGAAAGAGAAAAAAATCATTCCCGCCAATAGACAACCGATCATCTTTGAAAACTGCTTTTTCATCACCGGTTCCTGCCTTTCCATATGCTGCAATAGAAATGAACACTTTAAAGATGCGATTGCAGTTATTTTAACATCAAGTCATATAATATGTCAATATCTGTTAATGGGCCGATTAAAGTTTTCATTTAGAATTTGTCGAATAAAGTTTTCGCCAAAACGACAAAACGGACGTTTTAAAGACGCCCGCTTTGCCGTTGGTGAAGTGTAAATAGGAGTAGGCGTTTTATAGGATGACATCATCCGGCGCTGTATAAAGCAGTGTAAAGTGATCAATCGTAATAATATGTGGTTTTCTTTCCGATAGAAGCGTTGAACTCGTCGAGCATGGTGTTTCCGCCCAAATCGAACATGGTCTCTTTGTATTTATCCACAATCTGTTGCACC
>CAZTDA010000238.1:0-4217 GCA_964612155.1 uncultured Eubacteriales bacterium
AGCCGCCCGTAATCGGGGTTTAAATCGATGCCGAGTTCCTCTTTGACCTCACGCAATGACCCCGTTTTGCTGTCCTCCCCCGAGACAACCGAGCCACCGGTGCATTCCCACATACCGCCGAGCGGTTTATTCGGCGTGCGTTTGGAAATCAGCCACTCGCCCTTTGAATTGCGCGTCCAGACATGCACGACGAGATGGTATTCGTCTTGTTGCATTGGTTGACCGCGTTCGATGGTCTTGCCGGTTTTGTTTCGTTCTTTGTCGTAAATGTCCCAGAGTTCGGCCATAATTGCCTCCGTTCTTAATAAAAACGCGGCTTTTGAAAGCCGCGTTTTGTAGAATTGGAATTCAAAATTCACCGAGGTTGGAAGCGCGAGCTATGAAGCTTAGGGTTCACAGATTTTTACTCGCGTTTGAGACCGGCATCATACCGGCGAGGGCGTCGCTCCCTAAGGGTTGAAAATCGGTAGATGTAAGAGCGAATTTGGTGTTTTTATGATTTTATGATTGCTTTTTTGATGGCGCGGGAGAGTTGATCGGGGCATGAGGTTGCTTTTCTGCCGCATCGGATACCCGAGAGTTTTGAAATCAACTCATCGGCTTTCATGCCGTCGCAAAGGGTGCAGATGCCCTTTAAGTTGCCGTCGCAGCCGCCGATGAATTGAATGTTGGTCACTTTATTGTCAGGTGTAAGGTCAAATTCGATGCTCCGGCTGCAAGTGCCCTCGGTGTGATAAGTGTGCTTGCTCATTCTTTTGGGACCACCTTTGCCACACCGTCGTCGATGGCTGCTGTAGCGACCGCTTTTGCGACTGCTTCGCCGAGCCCTGCTTCAAATGCGCCGGGGATGATGCGCTCTTTGGTGATGTCACCGGTAAATTCGGCAATCGCCTGTGCGGCTGCGCGTTTCATGGCCGGAGTGATGTCTTTTGCGCGAACCGAGAGTGCGCCTTTAAAGATGCCCGGGAACGCCAAGACGTTGTTGATTTGATTATAATAATCCGAACGGCCGGTTCCGATGACCGATGCGCCCGCCGCGATTGCGTCCTCGGGCGAAATCTCGGGCACCGGATTTGCCATCGCGAACACGATGGGTGCTTTGGCCATGGATTTGATGTCTTCTTTGGAGATGATGTTGGCGACCGAAAGCCCGATGAACACATCGGCGCCGACGAGCGCGTCTTTAATGCTGCCCTTGATGCCGCGCGGATTGGTGCGGGCGGCGAGTGCCTTTCGGTGATCGTCCTTCATGCGGTCGGCCTGAATGATGCCCTTGCTGTCACAGATGATGATATCGGCGACACCGAGACCTTCAAAAAACTCCGCGACCGCGCAAGCGGCTGCGCCGGCTCCGCTGAACACGGCTTTGAGCTCGCTGAGTTTGCGCCCTGTGAGCTTGCAGGCGTTGATGAGTGCCGCACCGGCGACCACGGCGGTGCCGTGCTGGTCGTCGTGGAAAATCGGGATATCGCAGCACTCGCGCAGCCGTTTTTCGATTTCAAAACAGCGAGGCGCGGAGATATCCTCCAAATTGACGCCGCCGAAGCTGTAAGAGATCAATTTGACCGTGCGCACGATTTCGTCGGTATCCTTGCTGTCGATGCAGATGGGGAATGCGTCGACACCGCCGAACTCTTTGAACAGTGCGCATTTGCCCTCCATGACCGGCATCGAGGCGCGAGGACCGATGTCGCCGAGTCCGAGCACGGCGGTGCCGTCGGTGATGACTGCGACCATGTTCCAGCGGCGGGTCAGGTCAAAGCTGCTTTCGGGGTCTTTTTCAATCTGTTTGCACGCGTCGGCGACGCCGGGCGTATAAGCGAGGGAAAGGGCCGGTCTGCCGTCGAGTTTTACCCGCGAGACGACTTCGATCTTCCCTTTCCATTCATAATGCTTTTCAAGCGCTGTTTTGTTTTCCGTCATATTGCTGTCGCTGCCTTCTGTTGTTTTTGTTTTCTGCTGTAAAGCGCCTTGACCTCAATTTCGGTCACGGTGTTATTTCCGATGGGTCGAATCGGCGTTTCGTACATCCCGTGAAAATCAGAACCGCCGGTCATGGCCAGATCGTATTTTTCGCAGAGCTGTTTGATTTGGTCTTTGCATTCGGGGCTGTTGCGGAAGTGCTCGTATTCGATACCGTCCAACCCCAACTCGACCAGTTTTTCGACGAGATACAGGTTATCGGACTTTCCGGGATGCGCAAGCACCGCAAGGCCGCCCGCACTTTTGATCAGCTGCATCACTTCTATATAGCTTCCGCACTCAAGCGGTACATCGCATGGTTTTCCCTTGTCGAAAAATGCATGATAGAGATCGCCGAAGACCCGATCCGTATAACCGCAGTCCATCAGCGTATGCATAATGTGCGCGTCAAACACGGTGGTGCAGCCCTGCGTGTGCAGTTTGACCATCTGCGGGTTGATCGGCATTTTTTCACAGACGAGTTTGATTCGCTTTTCGAACGCCTGATTGCGGGCGTCGGACATGCGCTTGAAATACCCCTCTAAACGGTCGGGATAATCGGGCATATAGCAAAGCAGATGCACGGGCTTGCCCGTCTCATCATCGCGCGCCGTCAGTTCGACACCCGGAATGACATCGATACCGAGGCGTTTTCCGACCACGACGGCGCGGGAGACCCCGCCCATGGTATCACAGTCGGTGATCGCGAGATATTTCATTTTTAACCGCGCTGCCACCATCAGCAATTCCGCGATTCCCAAAGAACCATCGGAAATTTTGGTGTGGCAGTGTAAGTCCGCACGCATGATAGGCCATCCTTTCGCAGAGAGCTTGATGTATGATCTCAAACTCGTTCTGCTTGACTTATGAAAGCACAGATATCACCAGTTTGAAATCGTTTAGTGACAATCTCATTATACTACAATTTTTTCGCAAAAGCAAGCCATTTTTCGTTTTGATGATGCCTCTCGGTTTACCCCTTGCAGGCACGCTTGACATGCGCGGGATCGAGTTCGAGTCCGTTTGGGGTCTGCACAAATCCGGCGGCAAGGGCTGCTTCTTTGGCGCTTTCGGATCCGACGGAAAAACGGACCATGGGAATGCCCGCAGACGCAAAAAATGCGGCGGCGGTCTTGATCAGACCGTCACCGATCTCCGGTTCTTCAAAATCCAACAGTATAATCGCGGGCGTGCTGCCTGTTGTGACAGTGATCTGTCCGATCACGCCGTCGGCGTCCTCGGCTGTCCATAATAAATCACCGCTGCCGGTCTCTTGGCGTTTGATGCAAATCATAATTGGGTCGTCCTTTTACGAATAAAAATGATATCGTGAAGCCACTTGAAAAGCAAGGCGAGGATAATTTTAAAGTTAAGTGGCTTCACATCTCTGTTTTATCGTCTTTTTCTGGTTTCTTTGATATCATTGGTTTCCCCGATTTCTTTATTATCCCTGTTTTTTAAGGTTGCGACTTCCTGCTGGCTGAGTTCGCGGTATTTACCGATCGGCAATCCGCCCAGCTTTACGCCGCCTTCGGCAATCCGCTTGAGGCGCAAAACCTCCAACTTCAGCGATTCGCAGATGCGGCGGATATGGCGGTTTTTGCCCTCGGTGAGCGAGACCTCGATGACGGTACGGTTTTCTTTTTCCTCGATGATATCAATCCGTTTGACATTGAGGTGTTCGCCTTCGCTGTCCACGCCCTCTAAAAAGGCCAGTTCGGTTTCGGGGGTGATTTTGCCCTCGACGGTCACGCGGTAGGTCTTGCCGACTTCATAAGACGGATGCGAAACCTTTTGCGCAAAAGCGCCGTCGTTGGTGAGCAGCAAAAGCCCCTCCGACTCGCGGTCGAGCCGCCCGACCGGATAAAGTCGTGCGCCGACATCGGCCACCAAATCGGTGACGCACTTGCGCCCCAGCTCGTCCTTCGCGGTTGTGACGAAACCGCGCGGTTTATTTAGCATTATGTAGATTTTACGGTCGACGGTCGGCCCGATGGTCTTGCCGTCAAGGGTCAAGAGGTCTTTTGCAGTCGCCTTTTCTCCGAGTGAGACCGGTCTGCCGTTACGCTTGACCCTGCCCTCTTCAATCATTTTTTCAGCTGCACGTCGTGAGCAGATGCCCCATTCCGACATCAGCTTTTGGATGCGATCTCCGTCTTCCGGCATTGATTTACCAACCTTTTTCATCGTTTTTTATTTCTTCCCGCCGAATAGGCGTTCAAAAAATCCGGGTTCTTTTGCTTGCGGTTCGATGC
>CAZTDA010000239.1:0-4211 GCA_964612155.1 uncultured Eubacteriales bacterium
GGAAGTTGAATGATTAAATCGGTGATTCCGAACGAAACGATTCCCTGAATACCCAACTCGGTTGCGGCATAGACGCGGTCCTGAATATCCACGCAAATATCAAAAGCTCCGATATTACGGCAATCTTCGGCCAAATGCAGCGGAGCAAGAATATATTTATCTTTTAAGCTCCCATCCAAACAAATCGACATCGCAAAAATGTAACGACGCTTTTGATCGGCGATATAAAGACGCCAACGGTCTGTTGAAATTGCAACTGCGTTGATCTCGTCAAAATCATCAGCAACGATACGTGTCTCACCATCCGGTGATGTAAGTATAACAGTATTACTGTCAAAGCTGTAAATGCCGAGTTCCGTTTTTGAACAGCACTTTTCGGGCATCGGTTCAGAGGTCTCCTGCCAAGGTGAATCGATATTTACAAGGCGTGATATGCGGTCCGGTAAATGCAGCGGGCGAACAGATGTTGTCTTCCAGTCCTGCCAGAGATAACGCAAAACGCGTTCCTGAACTTGCGGATCTCTGAAACCCTCACTGTGTCCGCCGCCCTCAACGAACTCATAAGCGAAATCATATCCGGCATATCTGAAAGCGCTTTCGGCGGATAGACCCACACAGTAAGAACTGCCGCCGTATTGGTTGGGCTCGTTAGACGCGACGGTCAAATAAGCGCGAATCGGCTTTGTCTCGGTTTTTCTGGCCAAAGTCAATAACTCTTCACCGCCCCTGAACGCGATAAAACTGGGGCTGCTGAGATATACACGGCGAAAATAATCATTCCGGTACCATGCTGTGTTCCACGCACAGCTTCCGCCGGAAGAAGCGCCGCATATCATGTGCAGATCGGCTTCGGGTGAGAGAACAAGGTTTTCCTGTTCACAAATCCACGGAATAAACTCTTCAATCAGAAAATCCGGATACCCGCGGCCGGTTTGGTCAAATTCCTCCGGACGCATCGCCCGATTCGCTCCGAACGGCAGAGTCGCTCTTAATGTGCCCGCAGTAATCCCTATTGCGATACATACCGGCATGGCTCCCTCGTCAATCAATTTATCCATCGCCTGGATCTGACTCATATTCAATTCGTCCTGCGTTATGATCAGACCTGCCGGTTGTGCGCTGTCATATTCGGCAGGGATATAAAGCTTATACGGAAATTCGGTATCGGGTTTGAGCTTTTTACCGATATAAACGCCCTCGGAGATATGTCCGCGCAATTCTGCTGTGTTCATTCAATGACCGCCTTATATGTTACTTGTTGATCCATGTTTTAAGCGTCAAAAAGTTCAAACTTTTGTATGATGATAGTACAATTAAATTGATAAGTCAATATTGATACCCGGAATTCGCGGAAACAACAAAAGTACCGCTCTGATAAAAAGCGGTACTTGTTGCTTGTTGAATTTATAAAAGAGTAAATTAACCCTTAAGCGCTTCTTCGACTGCGACCGCGCAGGCCACCGTTGCGCCGACCATCGGGTTGTTGCCCATGCCGATCAAACCCATCATTTCGACGTGTGCCGGAACCGAGGAAGAACCCGCAAACTGCGCGTCGCCGTGCATTCTGCCCATCGAGTCGGTCAAGCCGTAAGAAGCCGGACCCGCACCCATATTGTCGGGGTGCAGGGTTCTGCCCGTACCGCCGCCGGACGCGACCGAGAAATACTTCTTGCCGTTCTCGATGCACCATTTCTTATAGGTACCCGCGACGAGATGCTGGAAACGGGTCGGGTTTGTGGAGTTACCGGTGATGGAGACATCCACGCCCTCTTGACGCATGATATCAACGCCTTCGACCACATCGTCCGCGCCGAAGCAGCGAACTTTGCCACGATCACCCTCTGAAAACGGAATGATCTCGACGATTTTGGCCTTGCCGGTGGAATAATCCATCTCGGTACGGCAATAGGTGAAGCCGTTGACACGGGAGATGATGTACGCCGCATCTTTGCCCAGGCCGTTCAGGATAACTCTGAGGGGTTCTTTACGGACTTTATTCGCGGTCTTTGCGATGGCGATAGCACCCTCCGCAGCGGCAAAGGACTCGTGACCCGCCAAAAAGCAGAAGCACTTGGTCTCTTCGCGCAGCAGCATGCCGCCCAAATTGCCGTGGCCGATGCCCACATCGCGCTGTTCGGCAACCGAGCCGGGAATGCAAAACGCCTGCAAGCCGATGCCGATGGCCTCTGCGGCGTCGGAGGCCTTTTTGCAACTCTTCTTGATTGCGATAGCCGCGCCCAATGTATATGCCCAAACCGCGTTTTCAAATGCGATGGGCTGTGCGCCCCTGACGATCTTATCGACATCAACGCCTTTGCTTGTGCAAAGGTCCTTTGCCTCTTCGAGGGTCTTGAATCCGTATTCTTTCAAGCAGGCCTCGATACCGGCCAATCTTCTTGCTTTGCCTTCAAACTCTGCCATATATCTTCGCCTCCTTATTCCACGCGGGGGTCAATTTTTTTGACCGCCTCGTCGTATCTTCCATACTGTCCGATATTGTCCTCATAGGCCTTTTTCGGGTCGACACCCTTGCGGATGGCTTCGAGCATCTTGCCGAGACGGACGAACTTATAACCGATGATCTCGCTGTTTTTATCGAGTCCGATGGAGAGAACATAGCCCTCCGCCATTTCGAGATAACGCGGACCTTTTTCGAGCGTACCGAACATCGTTCCGACCTGAGAGCGCAGACCTTTGCCCAAATCCTCAAGCGATGCGCCGATCGGCAGACCGCCCTCGGAAAACGCCGTCTGGCTGCGGCCGTAAGCCAGCTGTTTAAAAATTTCACGCATGGCGACGTTGATCGCGTCGCAGACGAGGTCGGTGTTCAGTGCTTCGAGCAGTGTCTTGCCCGGCAGAATCTCGGAAGCCATCGCCGCCGAATGGGTCATGCCCGTGCAACCGAGCGTCTCAACCAGCGCCTCCTGAATGATGCCGTCTTTGACATTCAAGGTCAGTTTGCAGGCGCCTTGCTGCGGTGCGCACCAGCCGATACCGTGCGAGAGTCCACTGATATCCTTGATTTCATAGGCCCGTACCCAGCGTCCCTCCTCGGGAATGGGTGCGGGGCCGTGGTTGCAGCCCTTTTTCACATAGCTCATGCATTGTACTTCATGAGAACATTCCATATTATTGCCATCCTTTCATACATTGTGATCTCGGGCTCATACGTGATCCGGTTTACAAATTTGATGTTTTTATTTTATGTATCCTTCACATAAACCCGAAAGCGGTTAGCGTCCTATAAAGACGAGTAAGCCACTCTTTTAATACTACCATTTTTCCGCAATATTTTCAAGGGTTCAAAGGGTTTTACGCAGAAATATTGTAGTTTTCATTTGTTGCAATTAAGGTGGAGTGCTGATACAATCTTGAGTATAATATCTTCATTTGCACCGCTCGCAGCGGCATAACAAAGGAGAACCATCATGAACCTACTCACCATTCGTCTTTGGGATCATCATCTGCACCAAGATGTGCTGCAAGAGCTTTTGCAAGTTTTAAAAATCAACCGCCCTTCCTGCGACGAAGTTTGGCTGACTTCTCAAATGGGGTTCCCGCCGAGAGAAGTTCATGCAGCGGACGCGGCGAAGATGAGTGAAGCGGCTGAAAAATTCCGAGAGCTCGGTATCATTGCGAGTTTGCAAATTTCCAACACCATCGGGCACGGGGATTATCTGCGCCATCTGGACTTTACCAGCATGAAGTGGCGGCGGATGGTGGGGCCGGACGGTACCGTTGCCGCCTATTCAAGCTGCCCGCGCGACCCCGAGTTTCTGCGCTATATCTATGACACCACAAAGGAATACAGCCGCTGGAAGCCCGACACCGTTTGGGTGGACGACGATCTCAGGATGGCCAACCACAAGCCGGTGGATAACGGCTGCTTTTGCGACTTCTGCATTGAACAGTTCTCGCAACTGACCGGCAGATTGTGGACGCGGGCAGAACTGGCAGAGAAGATTAACGAACCAAACGATTGGACATGGCGCAAGCGCTGGGCCGAATTCGGCAGCGGCAGTTTGGATCTGGTGATGGAAGCGGTGGTCAAAGCGACTCTTTCCGTCTCACCCGATTCCCGGTTCGGCTTACAGCACGCCAGCTGGGACTGGGCTGCCTACGGTGGCAAGTATTATCAGACATTGGCCGATGTGGTGATGAAGCTGACCGGAAAAAAGTTGAAATACCGCCCGGGCGCGGGATATTATAAC
>CAZTDA010000240.1:0-4204 GCA_964612155.1 uncultured Eubacteriales bacterium
ACTTGCCTCCGATGCACTGACGGGTATTTACAGCTATGCCTATCGACTGGTTATCCCTGCAATATTTATCTGTTTGATCGTGCTTTCGTTGAATCTGCTCGGTGACGGTCTGCGCGACGCCTTTGACCCGAAACTGAAGAAATAGGAAGGACGGTTCATCAATATGAGATTGTTGGAAGTAAAAAATTTACAAACCTCGTTTTTTACTCCGTCCGGAGAAGTAAAAGCCGTTAACGGCGTATCGTTTAATCTGGATGAGGGTAAAGTACTCGGTATCGTCGGAGAGTCCGGTTCCGGAAAAAGCGTCACGGCTTATTCAATACTTCAGATTTTAACAAAACCGGGCCGAATCGTCGGCGGCAGCATTAAATTCAAAGGTCAGGAGCTGGTCGAAGCCGGCGAAAAAGTGATGAGCACCATTCGCGGCAACAAAATCAGCATCATTTTTCAAGACCCCATGACCAGTTTAAACCCGGTATTTACAATCGGTGACCAACTGATGGAAGCTATTTTGCTGCACACCAACCGCGATCAAAAGCAAGCAAAAGACAGAGCCATCGAGATGCTCACGCTGGTCGGCGTCAACGAGCCGGAAAAACGAATCAACCAATATCCGCATGAATTTTCCGGCGGGATGCGCCAACGTGTTATGATTGCAATGGCGCTGGCCTGCGAACCGGATATTCTGATTGCCGACGAGCCCACAACCGCATTGGACGTGACCATTCAAGCGCAAATCCTTGAATTGATGAAGGATTTGCAAAAGAAAATGGGCATGGCGATTCTTTTAATTACCCACGACCTCGGCGTAATCGCCGATATGTGCGATGAAGTGATTGTTATGTATGCTGGGCAATTTTGCGAGCGCGGAACTGCCGATGAAATATTTTATAATCCGCAGCATGAATACACCAAGGGCTTGATACGGTCTATTCCGACTGTGAACGACGAAAAAGAACGGTTGAAACCGATCGGCGGTTCTCCCATTGATTTACTCAATATGCCGGCGGGCTGCCCGTTTGCACCTCGCTGCGATAATGCAATGAAAATTTGTTTGACTGAAAATGCCCATGAGATTGTCATCAACGAACTGCATCTCTCAAAATGTTGGAATAACATAAAAAATCAAATCGAAGACGGAACGATTTCTCAAGATTTAGTAAAGGAGCTGCATTTAAATGATAAAGAATGAAAATCTGCTGGAAGTCAATCATTTAAAGCAGTATTTCGACATCCCCACCGGATTTTTCGGATCAGTTCCGTTGAAAGCGGTGGATGATGTCTCTTTTTCAATCAAAAAGGGAGAGACACTTGGTTTGGTCGGTGAGTCCGGATGCGGAAAAACCACCGTCGGACGCACACTTCTGCGCTTATACAAACCCACGGGCGGAGAGATTATTTTTAACGGAAACAAGATCGAAGGTAAAAAATCGATTCAAGAGATGAGAAAGAAAGCCCAGATGGTTTTTCAAGACCCCTACTCTTCCCTTGATCCCCGTATGACCATTGGCGACATCATCGGAGAGCCGCTGGATGTACATAAACTCTATGCTTCGCGCTCTGAGCGTCAGGATAAAATTAAACAATTAATGGATATCGTAGGGCTTTCGAGCGAGCATGCGACCCGATACTGACATGAATTCTCGGGTGGCCAGCGCCAGCGCATCGGTATTGCCCGTGCCTTAGCTGTCGACCCCAGTTTTATTGTCTGTGATGAACCGGTTTCGGCTCTTGATGTTTCCATTCAGGCGCAGATCATCAACATGTTCGAAGACTTGCAAAAAAAGCTGCATTTGACCTATCTGTTCATCGCGCATGACCTTTTGGTGGTCAAGCACATTTCCACCCGGATTGCCGTGATGTATCTGGGTAAGATCGTCGAAATTGCGCCGGCAAATGAACTTTATAATAAACCTCTTCACCCCTATACAATCTCTTTGCTTTCGGCTGTTCCGATTCCGGATCCCGATTATGCCAGATCGCACAAGCGCATTACGCTTGAGGGAGACGTTCCGAGTCCGCTCCGTATGCCGAGCGGTTGCCCATTCAGAACAAGATGTCCCAAAGCTACCAAAGAATGTGCGGAAAATGCACCGAATTTGAGAGAAATTTCGCCTAATCATTTCATTTCTTGCTTGCATATTTAAATTCTTTGGTGTATGATGTTTTACATATTTGTTAACCGAGATTTACGGTTAATTTAAATATGAATTTAAATGGAGGGGAAAAAATGAAAAAGACACTTAGCATTCTACTGGCTTTGTTCATGATGTTCGGTCTGATGATCGGATGCACGCCTAAAGCGCCCACCGAAATGACCGTCTGCGTCGGTCCGTATCCCGATACGATTGACCCGGCTTTGAACAGCGCCGTAGACGGCGCCACCTATATCATCCATGCCTTCTCCGGCCTGGTTGGATATAGACAGGATGCCACCGGCAAACTCGAGCTCTTTGCCGACTGCGCAAAAGAGCTTCCCACAGCGACCGCCACAGCGGACGGTAAGGTACAATACGTGTTCGAACTCAAAGACGGCCTCAAGTGGAGCGACGGCAGTGCGCTGACAGCGGCTGACTTCGCCTATGCATGGAACAGAGCCGCTACCCCGGCTACCGGTGCAGATTACGGCTATATGTTCGATGTTATTGACGGTTATTCTGAAATCATTGCAGCGTTCGGCCCGGCCAATGATGCACAAGCAGCGGCTGACGATGCAGCAGCAGCGGCAGAAGCAGCAAAAGGAACCGCTGATGAAGCAACCACAGCAGCTGCGGCAACCGCAGCTCAGGAAGCGGCAGATACAGCATATGCGGCCGCAGTCGACGCGGCATCTGCTCTTTCCTTGAATGCCACGGCTTCCGCTGACGGAAAAACATTGACAGTGGTACTTACAGTTGATGTTCCCTACTTCATGGAACTGTGCGCTTTCCCGGCTTATATGCCTGTCAAACAGTCCGTTGTCGAAGGCAACGAGAGCTGGGCAACAGCTGCCGAGACCTACATCAGCAACGGTCCGTACAAAGTGACCGAATTCTCCCAGGCTCAAATGGTCATGGAGAAAAACGAAAATTACTACAACGCGAAAGCCATTAAATCCGATAAACTCATTTTCCCGTTCAACGATGATGACAGCTCCCTGCTTGCCAACTATCAGAGCGGCGCATATCTGTTTATCGACTCGGTTCCGAACAATGAAATTGAAACCTTGAAGACAACTTATCCGGATGATTTCAATATTCAAGGTCAGCTCGGCACCTATTATGTCTGCTTTAATGTCAATGACACTGCTCTCTCCGCGTTTACACCGGAAGAAGCAGTCAAGATCAGAACCGCGATGTCTCTGTTGATCGACAGAAACTACATTGTCACCAATATCGGTAAAGCCGGTCAGGTTCCGGCCGCCGGATTTGTCGCAATGGGTCTTACCGAACCGGACGGCACGGAGTATATCTCCAATAACGGCCCGGCCGGTGACGGCGCAGGTTATTACAGTGTTAAAGCCGAAGATTATACTGCTAACTGCGACAAGGCGATTGCACTTTTCAAAGAAGTTGCGGCTTCTTCCAAGAAGTTCACCGTCGGTGCCGATAACAAACTCGTCGGATTCCCCGAACTGACTTATATCTTCAACACCGGCACCGGCCATCAGGCCATTGCGGAATACCTGCAGGGTCTTTATGCCGGTTACGGTCTCACGATGAATGTCACCTCTCAGGAATGGGGCACCTTCCTCAACACCCGTAAAGATGGCAACTATTCTGTCGCGAGAAACGGCTGGCTGGGCGACTATAACGACCCGATCTCCTTCCTTGACATGTGGACAACCGGCAGCGGTAACAACGACTGCCAGTTCGGCAAAGGCGCCTATGAGACCTATGCCGGCTACAGCTATGACACCCAGACCGGTTTGACATGGGCGCAGTCCTATGACGCGCTCATCGCTCAGGTCAAGGCCTCCAAGGATCCTGTCGAGCGTTTCGCACTGATGCACAAGGCCGAAAACGTGCTGATGAGCACAGGCGCTATTTGCCCGCTCTACTACTACACCGATATCTTCATGATCACCCCGGATATCGACGGCTTCTTCGCAAGCCCGTTGGGATTCAAGTATTTCATGTATGCGTCGGTTGTGCCCGCTGCCGAATAATTAAGCAGCCAGCACATCCCCAATGAAACATTCAAGGCGGCCGGGAAACCGGCCGCC
>CAZTDA010000241.1:0-4195 GCA_964612155.1 uncultured Eubacteriales bacterium
CCGTCACTTTCCCGTTCATTGCATAAAGCATCCACTAAGTTTGCCAATATCTGAAAGTTAAATCCCGTCATTGTACCGTTTGGATCTACAGCTCCGGCTGACTTATTTAACAGTGCAGCTTTCAAATCCAAAAAATTATATTTCGGTGCCACAGTTTCACTTCCTTATACTTTCGTCGCTTGCCAGTCAAAAGCAATCCCGGCAATTCCCGTATTATAAACAGTAAATGTTCCGTCGGCGTTTTTCACGACATAAACCTCTCCCAAACCGCCTGTTGTTCCGGTTGTGGGAACGGCGGTCATAGTCGGTGTGATCGTAACACGATAAGCATTCGTGGTGATATTTCCGAACGTATGTGTGATCAAACGTCCGGTCGCCGAATTTGTGGTACTCGAACCCGAAACCGTAGACCCCGTATAAATTGTGTCAAAGTAACTTTTCAAAGCGGCTTTAATATCATTCCAGCCGACATAATTTTGGAGAATACCGCCGTAATTAAATTTATGGACGGTAAAACCGTAACCCTCGGGCGATGTCACGTTGTCTAGATCCCAAAACGTTTTTAAATATCTTCCCGGGCTGAGACCGCCTAAATGATCCGAATCATTTACAACCCCGTCGTTATTCGAGTCATAGACCGATTTTGCCATATCGCCCGCGCCCGCTTCGACCACAAGTCCGTCCATATACTCCTTAAGCGCGATCAGTTTCGCCTGCACGCTGCCCTCGGAATGATCCTCCGGCCAGACAAGCCCGGCGCCGATATTGGAAGCTCCCGAACCGGTACCGCCACCCGTACCGTTATTCTCAATCGAACCGATGAAGCCGTTGATCTCGTTGACAAGCCCAGTCAAATATTCTTTTACGCTGATGCCCCCCGCGTCAAACGCCGCTTTCAAAGCAGCCGCCGTCATCTGCGGCCTGTTTGCAAGCGCTTGGACGTTGGTGACATTGATTTCTCTGGGTTCCGTCTCTCCCTGTGCCGTCCCATCCGGCAATGTAATTCTTTTAAAGCTCATACTTTCCACTCCCTCGTTTCTCGTAATAGTTCCCAACGTTCGTCATGACATAAGGGGCTTTGTTAAAGCAAACTCCCGTCACTTTTTGTAGTAATTGCCTATTTTGGCAGCCATCGTCAGCGAGTATATTCCAAATGGCTTGGTGGCCTCATCCGAATAAAGCACGATCTGAAGCCGTTTAAACTTTTTTACCCTCTTTTTAAAGACGATATCCGTCTGTTCAAAGGTATTGAAGGTGAAGTCCTCAAAGTCGATGTCGGCAAAGTCGAAATATCCGGTATTGATCTTGCCGATCAATGTCTCGGGTTCGCTGTCGGTGCGGTATGCAACCTTGACCACACTGCGCGGCATTGCTCGGGCGTGAATCACATTGCCCATCTTGGTCAGGGTCTTATATTCATTCGGCCTGTTAAAATCGTCGTAGCAAAACGCCCAGTAAGCCGTGATCGGAAGTTCCGTCGATGCTCCGGCGTCGTCCACATACGCCGACGAAAGCAGCTCGCCCGTCGAAGCTGTCATATCAAAATTCATCTTTAAAACATACCCGTTCGCAGTCCCGAAAAACACTTGGTTATCGAACACCTTGACAATCTTCGCCGGGTAAAATTCCCCGCGCTCATATAAGCTGATGCTGTCCCATACATACCATTCGTATTGCCCGCCGGACAGCATCCGGCTGTCAGCAAGGTACACAGTGCCATCTATCAAAATCAGCAAATACCCGTTGTATTCGGCGGTATATGCATCAGCGAGATTATCGCGGCAGAGTAAGCCGTCAATCCATTTCGACCGGTGCCCGACATACCGCTCCGAAGCGTTATTGCTCAGTTTGTCGAGGCCTTCGAGGCCCATTTTGGATATAAACACCGGATCATCGAGGAAGTTGCACGCACCGAACGGCGTCAGACAACCGGCGCACTCCGCGCCGCCCGTCACCGGGTAAACCCGGCTCATCAAATCGTTTTCGCTGTTCGCTCCGGATTGAATGAAGACCTTGTTTTCTTTGAGCGTTAAGAGTGTGTTGAAAATCTGGAGCAGCCCCGTGATCGGATATTCCTCCGTACCGATTTTGTAATAGCTCAAATCCCCGAAATACGCGGGATCATCGGCCATCGAGTGGAAGTTGTAGTTT
Source organism: uncultured Eubacteriales bacterium (assembly GCA_964612155.1). Classification (GTDB taxonomy): domain Bacteria; phylum Bacillota; class Clostridia; order Oscillospirales; family JAKOTC01; genus DAOPZJ01. The sequence goes on from CAZTDA010000241.1 coordinate 2,152, forward strand.
TGATAATTCGAATTACCCGAAACGAAAACCCGCTCGTCGAACACCTGTGCCATCGTGCAGTTGACAATCCGTTCCCGCGCCCCGGCTACGGTTTTGAAAAACTCAATCACCATATTGTCGGTTCCGGCGGGGCTGGCTGCTGCGGGTGCGTTTGTAAATGTGACTTTCCCGAGCGCTCGGTCAACCGTATAATTTGTTGTCGTTGTCCCAACTTTTTCAGGAACATTTACTCCGTTGATCTCGACAAACACCGAATCGGTGTCGAGGTCTTTCACATCAAGAAAATAATTCTTTTCGTTGCCGTCGGTCGAAAATTGGTTTCTGCGGCGCGGTGTCAAAAGATTCACCTGCTGATACGGCTCACCGCCGCCTTCGGGCAGCCGCCCGATGCTGGTAGTCGGCACGGTCGCAAGCGCTTCCGCGTCAATCAGTTCATCTCCGTCAAACGCAAGGTAATTCACACCGTCCATAATCCACAGCTTGTTGGTCATGAAAAACGAATTCGAACGGCGCGGATTCATCGAATAAAAGAGCGTCCGCATCGTTTCAGCCGTCACGGCCGACGGATAATTACTCCAAAGATAGAGACATGTCCCGCAGTGGATCAATGCCTTAACGCTGCTCGTGCCGTTTACATCGTTAAATCGGGCAATATGGATACCATAGACCTCTCGATCTGTGATATCCCCCAGCTGCGGCGAAAACCGCCGAAAGCCCGGGCGGGTTTGGATGCACTCGCCGAAGGTCGCCGAATAGGTGCGATACATATTCCGGCCCCGTGCCGCTCTCCGCGCCCCCACATTACTCTGATCGCTGCTCGCATCGATCCCCAGCAGCCCGTTATATTGCCGGTGCACAATCCCGGGGCTGCTCTGCGAGGGTAACTTATTCTGAAAAGGCATTGGCTCACTCCGTTCTTTGAAATTCTTTATGTTTTTACAGTAAATCGTAGGAAGTATAAAGTGTTGGTAAAAAAATTTTAATTTTATTACCTGTCATTAGATAGAAGACGATAATTCTCCGCAGCGTGGATAAAACCCTTGCCTCCCTTATCAAAGGGAGGGGGACCGCCGCAGCGGTGGGGGGATTCCTCCCCGCCGTGTGGGATAATTCTCCGTAGCGTGGATGAAACCCTTGCCTCCCTTGTACTCATCAACGGTGCGCCGTTGACGCGGGAGGGGGAAGGAGTTCGTTCGCGAACTCCCGGATGAATTGCGATGCAATTCATCTAACGCCTTGCAGCGGTGGGGGGATTCCTCCCCGCCGTGTCGGATAATTCTACGCCGTGCGGCACCTTACTTCTTCCCTATTCACTATTACTTTTTACCTCAAACAACGACCCTCGCACCCGCCGAGGTCTTACCCGGCGTCAGCGACGAAAGAATCATGTTAAACTGCGACATATAATTCACCCATCCCTCATCACCGTCGGCAAGCAAGATGTTCGCTGCCACATAATACGGTAAAGCGATCGCACAGTCTTCCGAGAGCGGCAGGACGGTTGTTTCATCGGTGTCTTTTGTTACTTCGGCGGGCATCGCGTGGTAAAAAACCTGCCATTTTCCCGTACCGGTCACACGCAATTTTCCGTCAATCGTAAATGTGCCGGAGTCCGCTGTCTCCTCTGAAGCGGCAATCTTTTTCAGCTGATAAAAATTCGAGGGCATGGTAAAAAGAAAATAATTGCTATCCATCGGATCGGCTGTGCCCTCCGATACCGACGCCGCAGTATACGGATTTGTAAAAATCACAGCCTTGACGATCTTTTGCTGCTGTGCGATCACCCGCGCGCCCATCGTGATAAATAACGGCATTTTCGCTGCGATATCCGCATCGCTCGTGTACGGATAACTCGGGGAATCGTTTTCATCCATTAGTGCCAATGCCTTAATAATGCATTCTTTTAAAATCATGTTTTTGTCCTCCGATCCCGTTAAAAATTCAAAGCTCAGAACTTAAAATGCAGAATATCATTATTCCGAATTCTTAATTCCGAATTTCATCCCCCGAGGGGAACCGCAAGAACGCCGATAGGCGTTCTTGC
>CAZTDA010000242.1:0-4188 GCA_964612155.1 uncultured Eubacteriales bacterium
GCCCACATGGGGCGGCATTTCTGTTTATAAAAAAGATTACATTAATTATATCTCCCGAATTTTCTTCCCGTCTCAAAAAAGGCGCGGACGTTTTCAATTGGGCTGCCGTTGCGGATGGAATCGGTCGTGCCGAGGATATAGCCGCCGTTTTTGCCGAGCACCTCAAGGGCATATTTGATCTCTTCTTCGACCTCCTGTTTAGTACCCATCAAAATTTTAATCAAGCTCACATAGCCGTTAAAAGCCGTTGTATCGCGGAGTTTTTCTTTGATCACAACCGCGTCGACATCGCCGCCGGCTTGCGGCGAGCACAGGGTCGAAAGTAAATCCATTTTAACGGTTTTCAGGTCGTCGAGTACCGGCATGATCTTGCCGTCGTCGTAAAAGTGGAAATAGGCGCCGTAGCGGTGCGTGATTTCGGCGTCTTCAATGATGCGGGGTAAAAAGTACTCGCGCCACACGGCCGGCGACCAGCCCGCGCTCAAGCTGCAATTGTACCAGCTCTCGAAAATGATCTTTGCGCCGTGCTCCAGCGCGAACAGGAGCACTTTTTTATAATAGGCATGAAAGAATGCAAGGGCGGCTGTGAACAAATCCGGGTCGTCGTACAGCATTAAAAGCGCGTTTTCGAATCCCAACGCGTCAACCAGCAGGTGATCCACGCCGAGATGCGGTCTGACTTCAACCATACCCTCGTCGCCGAGGTATTTGTCGACCAGCGCGAACTCCGCGCTGCAAAATTTCTCGGGGTCGGGCAGTAAGTACGCCATCTTCTCCAGATCGTCGATGGTCTTAACCAATCCGATTACCTTTTCGGGATTCGGCCCGAGTCCGTAAGCCGGATCATTCGGGGCATATTTCATCCGGTCGGATAAATCGCCTTTCGGTGTGTGAATCACGCGATCCACCAGCAGCATCCCGTTTTTGCGTTCGGACTTAAAATCAACAGTAATATCGTTGAATTTGGAGTAGTCAAGGAACTGGGTATAGGGAAAGTTCGGGGGTGTGATGTCGATTTGAAAAATCGGGTCAAAATCGAATTCGCCTTTCATTTTCATCAGCTCAAAAAAGCCGGAACCCTTGTAGTAATCCCGCATCCAAAAACTCATGCGCGGGGAGATCGGCACCATGTCGGGTTGTTTTTTGTCGAGGACAGCGATCAAGCGCTCGCGGGAAGTCATCTGTTTCATCCGAATTCCTCCGAATCCCTATTTCATATTCATATCAATATTTAACAGCAAACAAGTTGTCCTTTAAGCGGCTTCATAATTTATGAAATTTAAATGGTTTCAAATTTCGATTTCAAAAAGGCGATATCGATATCGGCGGTGACCGGGTCTGCGCCTTCGCGCAGCAGCGCAAGGCCGGGGCGGTGGGCTGCTAAATAAGCCGCCAGTTTATTATAATTCACCATGCCTTGTCCGAGCAATGTCTCTTTGAGCTTGCCATCTGCATCAAGCGTAATGTCCTTGCAATGCAGCGCCATAACATGTTCGCCGAACGCATCAAAGCAGCGGTCAAACAGGTCGTCGTGATTGCGTACCAGTTCCGGCGTGTTGATCAAGTTGACCGGATCGAAGATGATTTGAAGATGCTTGCTTCCGATGGTAGCAAGCAGGCGGGCGGTCAGCTCGGGCGTGTTTAACGTGTGCGCAGCAACCGGTTCCACACCGACAATCGCCCCGCATTTTTCGGCTTCTTCCACGAGTTCGCCCACGCTTTTTAACAGCGTCTGAAACGCCTTTTCACGACCGCTCTCCTCGGCTTTATACAGCGTGGTTTCGGTGCCGACGACCAACCCGCCCATCGCTCTGGCAAACAGCAGATGCTCTTTAAAGCGGCGCAGATGCAATTTACGGGTGTCCTCGTCGGGATGTACCGGCTCGATGTAGCAGCCGATGACGGCGATATTGACATTGGCTTCGGCAAAGCGCTGCCCGATCTCATAACAAAGCCCCGGCGTCAGCCGTCCGATGTCCTGTTCCATGCCGACAATTGCCTTGGAAATCGCCAGCTGCGTGCTGCAAAATCCGGCTGTTTTAAGGGCTTGCGCGAGTTCGAGCGGGGTTTTGCGTCCGTAGTCGTGGGCGCGTACGCCGATTCGAAAATACATAATCATTATCCTCCTGATATTTCATTTGAATATACTTAAGAAAATTTGTATGTAATTTACACTTTGATTTTTGACCATTTACCGCTGGAAAACCGTCGATAGGTGAAAGTCAGACGGACGCTCAGATCAATCAACAGTGACATCCAGGCGCCGACCAGACCCCAACCCAGAACCAGCGCGAAAATATAACCGAGCAACGGCCGGATGATGCCCACCGAGAACAGCATGACATAGGCAACGTATTTGGTGTCCCCCGCGCCCCTTAAGCTGCCCGCTGAGACGACTGTGGACGTTTGCAGTGGCATAGATATGCCCGCGAACACCATAATCACTGCACCCAGTGCGATTGTGGCGGGGTCATCCGAAAACAGCGTCATCCAGGACTTCCCTAAGGAAGCGAATAAAACCATGATCAACAGCGAACCCGCCAAAGCAATGCGTTGTGCTACTCGCCCGTAGACCGTTGCGATATCGGGTCGTTTTGCACCGAGATATTGACCGACCAGTGTCGTAGCGCCGACCCCCAAGCCGTCTGCAAACGTAAAAGAGAGATTTAATGCCTGCATGCAGATTTGGTGTGTGGCAAACATCATCGTACCGAGTTCGGCAACAACCCTCGTAAAAGTGAAAAATCCGAACCGAAGCACCATCTGTTCCAGCACGGCGTTTCCGCTGACCTTTCCGATGGCACGGAGTGCCTCCTTATTCGGTTTCCAACTCTGATGCCGTTTTAAGCGCAGATAGCCGTCTTTATGAAACAGTGAGGCAACGGCAAGCACAAACGCGACCATGTTACCGATGGATGTTGCAATCGCCGCACCTGCAACACCGAGAGCAGGGAATCCGAAATGCCCGTTGATGAGTAAAAAGTTGAAAACGACATTAACGGCATTGGCAGTCAGGTTGATGCGCATCGAGATTTTGGTGTTGCCGATCCCGCGCTGTGCCGAAGTAATGGCAAGCGTAAATGCGCGAAATAATAAAACCGAGTTGATAATCTGAAAGTAGGTTGTACTGTTTGCAATGGTATCTTCTTTTGCGCCCGAAAGCGACATAAAGAAGTTTCCGAAAAGCACTGCGGCAATCGACATGACAATGCCTAAAACCAAAGCCAGCAGCAAAGCCATTCGTAAAACGGTGTTCGCTTCCTCTTGGCGCTGTTCGCCTTTTCGCCTTGCGACAACGGCCGTGACGCCGATATTGAGAGCGAAAAACAAAGACAGCAGAATCATCGTGGGCTGTCCGGTCAGTCCCACCGAGGTGATGGCTGCTTCACCCAAAGAACTGACCATCGCAGTATCGACGACGGAAATCAAAGCGATCAGCATCAGCTCGACCACGGCGGGCAGAGCCAGCTTGATAAATGTCGGATAAGCGGTTTTTGCGTTCGGGAGCTCGCCCTCGACGAGTTCCGGCTTCACCATGCACTGCGGATCAAATAAACGTTTTACAAAAGATTTACAGGACAAAACAGGTCTCCGTTCTTGCAATCGGAAATACCGAAGCAATGTTGTGAGTCGTCTGTTATTATATAATGAAATCCCTGAAATTACAACCCGTTCTCGGCTTGACAGCGCAGGGAAAAAAACGTATAATTTACATAAAGTTTTCACATGCGAAAGGAGGCGCGGGCAAGAGAAAATCAGTAAAAAACTGATACCCGCGTCAGAAAAATTCATGCTTGCAATGACCTATTCATCACCTCCGAAAGGAGCCGATGAAACCCATGAACAGTAAAACCATCATTAAAAACGTCTTTCAAAAGAACTGGCTTTCTTATCTTTTCGGCATCATTTTAGCGGGCGGAACCTCTTATTTGAGTGCGCAGATCCCCGGTCTGTTGGGCGATGCCGTCAATGCGCTCTCAGACGGCAAACACAACTTTAACGCGGTTGAAACAGCGGCGATTTTGATGATCGCGGCTGCATCGGGCGCATTTGCCGCGCGGTTTATCTGGCGTTTTTTAATCATCGGAACCACCCGAAAAATCAAACACGAACAGCGCATGGGGTTGTTTTCACAACTTCAAAGTCAGTCGGGCGATTTTTTTTTAAACTAAAAAACCGGCCAAAATA
>CAZTDA010000243.1:0-4186 GCA_964612155.1 uncultured Eubacteriales bacterium
TGGCGCGTGTGATATAGTCGTGGAATCAATCTGCCAAGACGAGGTTAAATGATATTAATTTTCCGCATGATCGGGAACTGATTAAAAAGACGGCGAAATGCTTTCGGCTTGTGTATCAGCGGCCGGGGCGCTATATTTAGGGGTTCATCAGCAAATCATTTAAAATGAATATAATGACAGCTTGCATTATTTATTGTATGGGAGTTAGGTACATGAGCGATTGGAATGAATTATATAAATCATTAATAGATACGCATGACTACATTAAGCCAAATCCTCCGGCCACACAAAAACAGATTTTTGATATTGAAAAATCACTTGGGATTAAATTGCCAATGGATTTAAAGGTACTGCTTTTCAAAATGAACGGAGATAGTTGGCTTATTTTTTCTGCCGAACAAATCATAGAAATAAATTTGTCTGTGAGAAAACTGGAGTGTTATATGCCTCTTGACTGCTTATTGTTTTTTGGAGGAAACGGGTGCGGCGATTATTATGGATATCCGATTACACGTCAAGACGGCGTACGAGATGATCATGTATTTATGTGGGATCACGAATATGATAACCGTATATGGAAAGCGAATAACTTACAAGATATGATAAAAAAATACTATAATGATGAAATATAGCGTGAGGTAAAACAAATTTCAAATATGGGGGCTGTTTCAATTACTTGTTATCAGCCGTTTGGTATTATTCACGCAACGGTACCAATAAGAAACTTGAAAACGGTTGGCGCGTGTGATATAGTCGTGGAATCAATCTGCCAAGACGAGGTTAAATGATATGAATTTTCCGCATGACCGGGAACTGATTGAAAAGACGGCGAAGTGCTTTCGGTTTGTATATCAGACGCCGGGGCGCTATATCAACGACCACTGTTTTGCTTTTGACGGGGCGCAGTGGCATTGTTTTTATATCGACGGCGAGGTTGGGAAGAGCTGTTATGACCTCGGCAACGAGCAGATTATCGGGCACGCCGTGAGCCGTGACTTGCGCGAGTGGCGGCATGTCGGAAACGCGCTGGAAAGTGACGCGACGCTGCCGCATGAAGAGCGCGGCATTTATGCGCCTTATGTGATTCAATATCAAGGGCAATGGCATATGTTCTATGCGTCGCACAATATGGCGGGTGCGCAGTATATGTGCCATGCCGTCTCAGGCGATTTGGAACACTGGACGCGCGACCGCGAGCCGTTATTTTACCCGACATTTGACTGGAGCTACTGGAAAGCAGATGTCCCGTGTTCGTGCCGCGATCCGCATGTGATATTAAATCCGACTGACGGATTGGTTTATATGTATTGGGTGGCTGATCTAAACACCCCGAAAGACACTTCGTGCATCGCGCTTTCGACCTCGGAAAATTTGCGGGACTGGAAACACCTCGGACCGGTGCTGTCACGCAAATATTCTTTTTACGAGGGGCTGGTGATGAAGACCGAGTCCCCCTGCCTGATCGAGAAAAACGGGTTATATTATCTTTTTTATCGCCACGGGGACGGAACTTATTACTGCATCTCCGATTCATTGACGGATTTTTCGCTTGCGAGCCCATTTTATCTCGGGCCGTGCCATGCGAGCGAGATTTTTAACGCGGACGGCAGATGGGTGATTTCGTCCTGTTCAAGACCGCCGGAGGATATCGTACACATGTTAGACCGCACCGGCGGCTTATGGCTGGCGGGGTTGGAATGGACGGATGTTCACCCGAAGATTGTGAAGTTATAAAACATAGAAACCAAAACCGCAAATCGTGTTGCAAATAAATTGTTTATAGGGTTATAATCGATAAGTATCTGTGTATAAAATTTTTTATGGATAATTAACGGAAATAGTTTTACTCATCCAAACCCATGGCGTGGTAATAATCCACGGTGCACATCACGTCCGGCTCGTATTCCACCGCCTCCAGCAAAGGCGGAAATGCCTTTGAGAAGCTCTTTTTGCTCTTGCCGAATGCGTTAATGTCTTGACCGAAAACCTCGGTGGCCTTTTCTCTGGTACAGGGGCCGCCAAAACCATAATCGGCTTGAGTAAATTCGATTTCAACGGTGTTGATATTCGGAAACAGCGCAAAAATCAGAATCGCATCCTGCATAATGGCCTGGGGTTTTACCGTATACTTGGGGTTTTGAGGGGTGAGCTGCAGGGCGTATTCGAATATGACAGAATCATATTGAAAACCTTCCGGCCCCTGGGCAAATCTTATACTTTTTAACGCCAATATGTCTTTTGCCTGCAAATATTGTCCGACGGCTTCGAGGGTTTCTTTTGCGGGAGCATCGCTTTGATAGGCATAAAGCGTTTGATAATCATATAGGCCTTGTTTTTCCGAGTTTGCACACCCACCGGCTATACCCAAACAAACGACCAGCAGAATGACCGCGATGAACTTGCGCATGGGACCAACTCCTTATAAAACGAAGATAGACATAATGGACAGAGCGGTTAAGCATCCTGTTCATCCGATTTGTCGTAGGGCTCAATGGTGGTTTCCGATTCGCCGCAGACGCGGCAGGTGGCGCGGGTGATCTCAATATAGCCCTCGATATTGGGATCGCCGTCCCCCTGAATTTCGGTGTCATATTCCCACTCGTGCTCACCGGTTTTGCATCGCTGCAGCGCTTCGGCGTGTACCCTGCGGTGGTAGGCCTCCCGCTCGGCTTGCGCTTTCTTTTAGGCTAGCTTTTTCTCCTTGATACGGCGAATCCAATTGAACATATCAGTTTCCTCCTGTTTTATAAGGATATTATAATGCGGAATCGGTGCACGCAAGTTTACTTTTTAATAAGGGTATTTTATGGTATAATTCATTATAGCATGATTTTCCATGATTGACCAGCACTATGACCGATGTGGCGGCAGTTTTTTGTTTGAAGGAATAATAATTATGAGTAATTGTCTAATAACAGACCTCGAATTAGTTTTACCCGATCTGTCATTTCAAAAAATATATGAGGATATGATGGAAGAGTGGTCGGAATTTGGCGGACGGTTGAATCCGGCTGCGCTCCGTAATAATGGTGCGCCGTATGATAAATGGCTGCGCTGGATGCAAGAAGATCGCCATGCGGACACCTGCCCCGAAGGAGCGGTTCCCCAGACGCTTTATTTTGCGGTGCGCCACGACGGACGGCTGCTCGGGGCGGTGACCATTCGGGAACACCTTGACGAAAAATTTAAACTGGACGGCGGCAATGTCGGCTACGGCGTCAGGCCCTCGGAGCGGAAAAAGGGGTATGCGAAGACGATGCTGCGGCTGGCGCTTGTGAAACTGGCGGAGGCGGGTATTGTTGACGTGATACTGACCTGCGCAGAAGACAATATTGGTTCGGAGAACACTAAGCGCGCCTGCGGTGCGGTGTATTTGAATACGGTTATGAACATAGACGGCGAAAAAATCAAGCGGTTTGGGATAAAAAACCAACCGTAATCCGAATTATTTCGGCGAATATCCGGTTTTGAAAAAAATTTTAAATAATTTACAGATACCTCTTGACGAATAGTACTATGCGGTGTATAGTATAACGCGAAAGGGGGTATTGATGTGCTTGACCCGCAACTCAAACGAGGCATCTTGGAAACCTGTGTACTGTCCGCCGTTTCCCGCGAGGATTCCTATGGGTATAAGATCATCAAGGACCTTTCCGGCTTTATCGAACTCACCGAATCAACGCTTTACCCCATCCTGCGCCGACTTGAAGTCGCAGGGAACCTGACGGCTTACTCCGTTGAACACAACGGCAGGCTGCGCAAGTTTTATAAAATTACCGATATGGGACACGCCGCGATAGAGGAATTTTTGAAAGATTGGCCGGAGATTGAATCGATGGTGAACTTTATCAGGGAGGGAACTCAGGTTTGAAAAACAGATGTTTAAACTCGCAGAAAACAAGCTTTTCAAACTTCAGAGGGGAAAGGAATGGTCATAAACATGACAAAACGTGAATTCTTAGACGACTTAAAAGGCCGCTTGTCGCAGCTGCCGCCTGAAGAGCTCGGAAAACGGCTCGCCTATTATGCGGAGCTGATTGACGACATGACCGAGGATGGTTTGGATGAACATGCCGCGGTCGCAAAACTCGGAGATATTTCAAAAATCGCCGAGGAAATCCTGCGCGAACAGCCGCTGCAGACCTTGGTGAAGACCCGGATGCGCCCGAGCGGAGGATGGACGGCA
>CAZTDA010000244.1:0-4186 GCA_964612155.1 uncultured Eubacteriales bacterium
TCGTGATGGTGCTCGTGGTCGATCTGGCGCTGCCTAAAAAGCTCGCCCCCGAAGAATTCGGCCTCGTCACCTACAATATTTCGCAAACCATCCCGAATGCAAAAACGGCGGAAACTGAAGAAGCCCTGCGCGAAGCTGTCAAAAACGGTGACGCTATCGGCTTGATCGGCGGCGAAAACGGCACTACCGTGGTTCACCCCGGCCTTTCCGAAAAAACGTTGAACGCGTTAGTGATGATGCTCAGCAGCACAAATCCGCAGACCGTTCCGGTCGAAATCCTGAACGCCCAATCCGAACCCATCCCGTTCAACCTGCACATATCACCGGTCTTCATTTGCTTTGAGGCCCTGATCACCGGGTTTATTCTCGGCGGAGCTTTGATGCTTGCCGAAAAAGAGGACGGCACGGCCAATGCCCTGCGCATCTCTCCGACCGGAACGGCAAGATATTTGATCTCGAAATCGCTCTTGTTTTCAATCATCGGAACGCTGTATGCCACCTTGATCTGCGTTTTCACCGTCGGGCTTGATATTGCATGGGGTATCTTTCTTCCGCTGGCATTCTTCGGTACGATGATTTTCACCCTGATCGGGCTGGCCTACACCACCTTTTTTAAGGAGATGAGCGGCTGGTTTTTCTCAATGGTCTTGCTGCTCGGCATTAATATGCTGCCGGTCATCAGCTATACCTCCCCGGCTTTCTCTCCGCTTTGGATGAAGTTTATCCCGTCCTACCCGGTGTTGTTTGCCTTTGAAAAGGCCCTGTTCGGCGGCACACCCGACACGCTCTATACGATTTTGTCAATTGCCGGTTGGTGCATTGCTTCCTATCTGATCGCATCTCTCGTCGTCTCAAAACGTTTTCTCAAGGGGGTAAGGGCATGAAAAGCATATTGTCATCCCTCGCCAAAGAATTTAAACTGGTTTTTCGCAACGGCATCTCGCTGTTCATGGCGTTGGCTCCGGCGATTCTCGCAATCGTCTTCATCCTGATTTTCGGGGCGTCCCAAGGCGCAACACTGAAACTCGCTGTCAGTGATCGGGTCGATCCAACCGCTGTCGAAAACCTCTCCCGCATTGCCGATGTGGAGTTGTTTTCCGACGAAAACAAACTGCTGTCCCGCGTCCGCGCCACCGACGCCGTCGCCGGAGTCACGTTTCAAAACGGCGCACCCACGCTGATGTTCGCAGGGGATGAGGGCGAGGATTATATGACCGGCACGCGGTTATTGGTGCAGACGGCGCTTTCGGGCGCTCAGGTCTCTTACCGTCAGGAGGTGATCGAGCCGAAAGGCAGCATGGCTTACAACGTCACGATGATTGCCATCTTGCTGATGGGGCTCTTCATCGGCGGGGCAACCATCGGATTTTCTATTGTCAACGAGCGCGAGAGCAATATGATCCATGCGATTTCGGTCAGCCCGCTCCGGCTAATCAATTATATCGTGATAAAGCTGCTTCCGGCTTTTGTACTCAGTGTTTCGGGCATCACGGCGGCAACGCTCATCATGGGCAGGGGGCAGGTATTGCCCGGTTTCCTGCTGCTGGCGCTGCTCAGCATTCCCGTTTCGGGACTGTTCATCTTCATCCTCGGGGCGTTTGCCTCCAACCAGATTGCCGCGATCGGGGTGATGAAAGCGATAATGCCGCTGTCGATGATACTGCCGCTCTCGGCCATGTTTGTCCCAAGCAGCTGGCAGTTTATCTACTACATTTTTCCGATGTACTGGCAATACCTTGCGATTGATGCGATCAACAACGGGACCGCCTTCCTTTTCCCCTGCGTCATGACGCTGGCAGTCGGCATCCCATGGTTTGTCTTATTGACTTTTGTCTTTGCTAAAAAAACGAAACTCCGCATCGGCAGATAACAAATTTGCATAGATGCGGTTAAAAACATCATAGAATCGGACAAAGAAGAAAGGGGTATTTATTATGGAATGGTATTGGTGGTTACTTATCATCGCGAGCGTTGCCGTAATCGCAATTCTAAAAATCCTGTATGTCCCGAAGTGGATGAAAAAGCAGCAGGAAAAGAAAGCGGCTCAGCAAAAACTGGCCGAAGAAGACAAATAGAAATAGAAATATAAATAACAAATTCGGAGAAAAAGAAGACCAATGAAGTGGATGGACGAAGGAGCGGCAAATCCGCTCGATTCAAACACGGCTCTGTTCGAAGCGGCGCTGAGTGAGTTTGCCGCACATTCCTACAAAGACGCCTCGCTGAATGAAATTTTAAAATCGGCGGGTATGAACAAAGGCAGTTTTTATTATCGTTTTCAAGATAAACTCGAACTCTACTTATCGTTGTTACTAAAAATCGGTGAAGAAAAAGCAACCCTGTTCCAAGAATACGAGATCCAAGCTAAAAATCTCGGATTTTTTGAGGATTTCCGCCAAAAAGCCATCATCGGTCTGCGTTTCGCCAAAGGGCAACCGCTGTATCACGCGCTGTTTCAACGGATTTTAGAAGAAGAAAGCAGCATTCGCGAAGCTATCAACGCCTGTTTCGGCGGCGTGTTGGAAAATATGATGGAGCAGATGATAATTCAGGCAAAAGAAAGCGGCGAGCTCCGCGCCGACCTTCCGGTTCAAACCGCGGCGTTTTTAGTCTCCATCGTAATGAGCAAAATAGATGCAATTATTTCACCGGATTTTGAAGAAGAAAAAATACTGCAAAGCGTTGATTTGCTGCTCGATGTTTTGAAAAACGGGATGGTCAACGAAAAGCGAGTGGATTGATAACAAAAACAAGCCCCGCAGGTTTTCCTGCGGGGCTTGGCTTTTCGCAAATTATTCGGCAACTGCAATCGTTGAAAAGTTTGCAATCAACGCATCAATCGAATCAGTATTGTCTAATTCAGCCCAGAACAGCGGTCTGAATTCGCCCTTCATTTCCTTGCTCCAGATATAGTACAGCACCTTGGTACTGCCTTCCTGTGTGCCGGACATCATCGCGTAATTCGAGTCACCGATTTTAATGGTGCTGACCAAACCGAAAATCCATTTGTGCCCGACCATGGCGAGTTTGTTTTTTACCGCGTCGTCATTGGATCCCTTATCGAACAGCATGCTGTATGAAATGATCAGATAATCTGTTTCATCTGCAGTGTTCGTGAAGTAAGCATCTTTGAATTCGCTCTCGAATTCAGCCAATTCCTCATTGGTGGGCATTCCGTACGTAAACTTGGTTTTGTACTCCTCATCGGTGAATGCACGCCAGCCGTCCGGAATTTTAAAGGACAATCCGAAGTACTCGTTGGTATAGACCCCGTCAGCCACAGTGCCTCTTGTAGGCGGTTCGGCTTTGGTGCAGCCCAGCATAGAGACCACAAGGATAAGCAGCAGTGCTGCCGCAATGATTTTTTTCATGATAATAATCCCCTCACTAATTAAAAGTGTAATATGATTATACCACTATCCGAATGAATCTGTCAATGAGAAATATATGAACCCTGTTACCAATAATATTTCTTTTTTCCTTCGCCCGTTGCTTATTCACTGATCAGCGAAAAATTCGCCAAGACAGCTTCAACCGATTGGTCTGCGGCAAGGACCACGAACATCATCGGGCGAAGATATCCGGTAACTTCATTGCTCCAACAATAATAGATGTTATATGTCGCATCAGCGGTGGGCGCGGATATCATTGAATAATCGGCTTCCCCGATTTTAAAGCTCTTGATCTCCCCGAATTGGTAATCAGGCGTATCCGCCAATAAACGGTTTTTGATTTGCTCATTTGTTGCCTTATCACCGTAAGTAATATCATACCAAAGATTCATTCGTGCGTTTTTGTCCTCGGTTTTGTAAAATTGCGCATCCCCGAAACCCATTTTTGTTTTTGCAAGTTCCTCATTGGTCGCTCTGGCTTGACTGTACTTTTGTAAAAATTCATCATCCGTCAGCGCTTTCCAGCCCTCCGGCAAAGTGAAGGACAAACCGAAATAGGTATTGGTGTAGACCCCGTCCGCAACAACACCTCTGGTGGGCGGATTGGCGCAGCCAAACATTAAAACGATGAAAACAACCGACAGCGCAGTTGCGATGAACTTTTTCATATCCATTCTCCTTTTGCAAAGCGTTTTGAAAATTATACCATTCCCAATATCGGCTGTCAATCCGCCCCGTTTAAGAATTTTGATCTCTTCCGCTGCCGAATAACAGCTTTTTATACCCTGCCGCAG
>CAZTDA010000245.1:0-4155 GCA_964612155.1 uncultured Eubacteriales bacterium
GGATCAAAAAGGATTTGACTATATGTCGGTCGTCGAGGGGATCAAAACCGATGCTTCCGGTAACAGCGCGACTACGACCCTGACACAGGTCTTCGGGAAAGTGCAATACGGTTATGCCATTCAATCGGCTGCCGAGGTCTATAAGCACACCAAGAAAACCGAATACGCCGAAATCGCCCTTGCGCTGATCGGGCGGATTGCGGATATTTATGAATATGTCACCGGTAAATTCAAGCTCTCGATTGATGATTTAGACGCGCTCCAATTTATCGAGGCGGCCTTCGCGGGCGGTCCGTTTTCAAAGGGCTGCTTGATTTTACGCGAAGCCGGACTGATGAGCGACGAGCTTTACAAGAGGATGCAGCCCGTTTGGGAAGCGACCGCACGGTTTGCGATGCGTCTGCCCGAATGGGGCCCGTTCAACCGCTGCGTGCTGCGCGTGATCACGCTTTCACGGTTTGCGCGTCTTTATCCGAACAGCTCCTTGGCCAAAGAAGCGGGCGATTTGGCGCGGTTTTGCGCTGAGGACTCCATCGGGCGCTGGACGATTGAGGATACGACGCTTTATAACGGCGTGTGGTACATCTGCGTGGCTGAATATTTACACGAAAACAACATCCGCAACTTCCGTACCGATACGATTTTGCGTTATTACGCCACCTACTTTGTGCACACTCAGAATCCGGAGGGCAGTATTCCCGACTACGGCGACGCCAATATTCGCGACTGGGGCTGTCCGGCATTGTGTTTGGGATTTTTGGAATGGGCCGCTGCGACTTTTAACGACGGTACCGTGAAGTATTCTGCGATGAAGCTGCTGGATTGGGGTAAAAGTTATTTCGGCAAAGGCATTGCCGGCGGATGGCATGCGCGTTCCTACGCACTGGCTGCCGATATGGCGGATGAAAAGGTTAAGCCGGTGTTGCCCGAGTATTTATCCGGCGAAGTCATTGATGATCTCGTGGGCAAAAAACTGGTCTGGCGCGGCAAGGATGCGAATCAAGAATATCTGATGCTCAACTACCGCGACGAGGGCAATTACGGACTGCTGGCGCGGCAGAATATGTTTTGCACCATCCCCGCGCCCGCCGAAAAAGTCCACCACGGACATGCCGACGAAAACGCCATTACCAGTTATTTTTATCGCAATAAACCGCTGCTGTGTGATGGCGGTTACCGCGACGCCATCGTCGACCACGGCGCATTCAGAGCCGATTTTTACCACAACAAGGTCGTAATGCGCAACGGGCGCATCTTTAAAGAAAAGGGCTTTTTGGAATATGCCGAGGATTTGGGCGCTTATTTAAAGATCGAGACCGAAAAGGTGTTTTATCAGGAGATGTTGGGGCTTGAGATCGGGCGCACCCGCATGGATGACCCGCATCACCGCACGGTGTACGACCGCACGATCATTCACTTCCCGACCGGCGGATTCGCAGTCATCGACTCGGTCAAGGCCAAGCAGACCTACGAATACACGTTGGGTCAAATGTGGTTCGGCGGCAAAATTATCAAATACGGTGAAAACGATTGGACGATCGAGCAGAACTTCGGCAAAGCCGCGCAGGGACCGGTGGGCACCGAGAATCTGAAACTGCGACTGGCCTTTGTGCGCAAAGACCTCAAGGTTTCGCTTGAAAAATTGCGCCGCAATTATAACGATGACCAGTACGCGCTGACGCAGTATTACAGCGAATATCTCGGCGATGGCGAATATATGCATTTCGTGACGCTGCTGCTGCCCGAGGACGGCGCGGAGGACGAAAAGCGCAACGATAAGATCGTCAAGTCGGCTTCTTGCAAGTTGGTGAACGGCAACGCGGTGGAGTTTAAAGTTGCGGTCGGCGGTAAAAAATACACCATCGGCATGAAACTCGATGAGAAATACGGTTACAATGACCACAGACACCGTCCGACCTACAGTTTCGAGGCGGGCAAGATTGGCTACACCGATTTCACGACCGATGCGCTGCTGACGGTGGTTGCGGGCAACGAATACAGCGCGTTGATGCTGTCACGGTTTGATTATAAGGGAAAGACGCTGTTCGAATCGCCGAAAACGGGATTTTCGAACAACGATCTGACCCAGAACATGGGCGCGTTTAATTATCTGAGACACGAGGGGAAAGTGTAAAATCGTCACTTTAGGGAAGGGTCTTAGAAAATGTCAACCGCCAAAATCCACGGACGCGCAATGCCCGCCCCTAAAATTGTTAACTATGTAAAAGAGGTAAAATTATGAATGCGTTAAACACTTACATCGACCACACTGCTTTGAAACCGACCACGACCCGGGCGGCGATTGAACAGCTTTGCGCCGAGGCCAAACAGTATCAATTCGCCTCGGTCTGTGTCAACCCCTGCTACGTCCCGCTGTGCAAACAGCTGCTTTCCGACAGCGGCGTCGCCGTCTGCACCGTGATCGGCTTTCCGCTCGGTGCGAATACCACCGACATCAAGGTCGCCGAAGCGAAAAAGGCCATCGAGGACGGTGCGGATGAACTCGACATGGTGATCAACTCGGCTGCGTTAATTGACGGAAACGATGACTATGTCCGCAATGAAATCAAGGCCATCGTCGGCTGCGCAGGCGGCAGGGTCGTCAAAGTGATCATCGAGACCGGGCTGCTCAACGACGAGCAAAAAGCGCGAGCGACCAAGCTCTGCTGCGAGGCAGGAGCGACCTTCGTCAAGACCTGCACCGGCATGACCCAAGGCGCGGCCACGGTTGAGGATATCAAACTGATCAAGCAAAATCTCACGGGCAATGTCAAAATCAAGGCCTCCGGCGGCATTCGCACCAAAGCCGACGCAGTGGCACTGATCGAGGCCGGAGCCGACCGAATCGGCGCTTCGGCAGGCATTGCGATTGTTGAGGGTTAAACAGAGGTTATCGTTGAAAAATAAATAGGGAGGCGATTGTCATGTTGGAGCGCAGCAGCGGTGTCCTTTTACCGGTGTTTTCTCTTTGGGGGGAATACGGCTGTGGGGATTTCGGGCCGTCGGCCCGTGAATTCGTGGACTTTTTACAAGCCGGCGGGTTTTCCTGGTGGCAGGTGCTGCCGTTTTGCATGACCGACCGATTCCGTTCGCCTTATAAATCCCCGGCGGCGTTCGGCGGCAATCCCTTCTTTATCAGTTTGGATGTCTTATGTTTAAAAGGACTTCTGACTTCGGAAGAAGTCGAATATGCACGGCAAAACAGTCCTTGGCGCTGCGAATATGACCGGCTTGAAAAAGAGCGACTCCCGCTGTTGCGGCTGGCGGCTTCCCGGGTGCAACCGCAAGACGAAAACGCGCGGGATGTGTTTTTGAAAGTGCATCCGCAGGTTGCCAAGGTCGCCGAATTCATGGCGCTGCGCGACGCGAACCGTCTCCCTGACGGCAGTTATCCCGTCTGGAATGATTGGACAATCACCGAATCTTGTGAAGACGATTTAAAATTCTGGCGGTTTGTGCAGAGCGAGTTTTTTCAGCAATGGGTTGATTTAAAGACCTACGCCAACAAGCGCGGCGTGAAGATTTTAGGCGACCTGCCGATCTATGTCGATTATGACAGCTGCGACGTCTGGGCGAACCAAAAGCAATTTTTGCTCAAACCCGACGGCACGCCGAAATGTATCGCGGGGGTTCCGCCCGACTATTTTGCCGAGGACGGGCAGCTTTGGAAAAACCCGATCTACGACTGGGACAGTATGAAAGAAGACGGCTTTGCCTGGTGGAGCGAGCGCATCGCTCACTCCGCAGAGTTGTTTGACGGGCTGCGGTTTGACCACTTCCGGGGGTTTGCGTCGTATTGGAGCATCCCCGCCGGAGCCGAGACCGCCCGCGACGGCGAGTGGAAAACCGGACCGGGGTTGGAATTTGTCAAGAAGATGGAACAAGCCGCCGGAAAGTGCCAATTGATCGCCGAGGACTTGGGCGACCTGACCGAGGACGTTGAAGAACTGCTTGAGGCCTCGGGTTTTCCGGGCATGCGGGTGTTGCAATTCGCCTTTTTGGGCGACAAGAAATCGCCGCATCTGCCGCATAATTTTATTCAAAACTGCATTGCCTACACAGGCACGCACGACAACAACACGCTGCTCGGGTTTATGTGGGAACAAGACCCACAGACCCGAGACCGCATCATGGACTATTTCGGAATTCCCAAAG